>CATLCV010000004.1 GCA_949893755.1 uncultured Lachnospiraceae bacterium
GTCGATTGACGGCGCTGTGTGCCAGCGACACACGTTTAGCGCGGACCGAAACGGAGTGTAGACCAACGCAGTATATGAAGTTTTAGACGAGTCAAAGTTGTAAGTTATTTAGGGACAGTTCCTTAGTGAAAGAGTAATTCTTTTTCCCTCAAAAGTTTACAAACACACTTGACAATACCTCTCTGAATCGAAAAAGAGGTATGACGTTACCGCTGGGAAATGCCGCAGGCCGCGCCAGGTATAATCTGACGCGGCCTGCAAGATTTCCAACCGTACAGGTGGAACATATTTTTACCGCTTCACTTTTATTACAATTTTCTTCACCCGGCATTTCTCCCCGGCGATACACCGGGGCTTGTGGGCATCCTCCGGGGGGACGACGGCAAGATCGCCTGCCTCCAGCAGGATCTGTCCGCTCCTCTCCGGCTCCTCAAAAAATACCAGATCCTTTTCACTGTCATAAGGGGCTTTTTCTTTCAGATTCTCACGTTTCGCATATCCAAACATTTCCCTTCCGGAAACCACATACTGGATATCAAAATATTGGTCGTGTGCTTCGAACGCGCATTCTTCCCACGGAATCGTGGTATATTCCTGTACATTCGCGAAAACCTCTTTGCCGTCGATCTCCGTATTGCCGACCGGGAGGGCTTCCAGGTTCTCCGTCCTTAAAAAATGATATGCCTTTGCGAATTTTTCCGACAGGTAGTCATATTTGTCTGCAAGCTTCAAAGTGGTTGTAAGCATAATTTTTCTCCTTTTTATCTCATTGCCTCAGAATAGATTTGGAAACAGCGCCGCCGGTATTGCGAGGAATACATCCGAGAACACGATCATCAGCGCCAGCACCGCGATGGAGGACAGGAAGTAGGGCAGCACTCCCTTGAAGGATTCCTCAATACTGATCCCGCTGATGGACCCTGCCAGCAGCAGGCACAGGCCGTAGGGCGGGGTGACCAGACCAAGGGCCAGGGTCACGACTACAATCAGCCCTAGGATGATGGGGCTGACGCCCAGGGCGGTGGCGGAGGGCAGGATGATCGGCACAAACAGGATCATGGCCGGAACCGCATCCATAAAGGTTCCCACAAACATGAAGAACAATACCACTACGACCAGGAATACCAGCTTTCCGCCGGGCATTCCCACGAAGATCCCCTGTACCTTTTCATTGAGCTGGTAGTAGCTCATCAGCTCACCCAGGGCATTGGCCGCGGCCAGCGCAAAGAGGGAGAGGGAGGACAGCTTCATGGTCTCGATCAGGATAGCCGGGATACGGCTGATCTTGATGGTATGGTAGAAAAAGATTCCGATGATCAGCGCGTATACGCAGGCAACCGCCGCGGATTCCGTAGGGGTGAACAGCCCGGACACGATGCCGCCGATCAGGATGATGGGGGTCAGGAGCGCCGGGAGCGAGGTCCAGATCTGCCTCATCACTTCTTTAGCTGGGACCTTTTCCCCTTTTGGGAAATTCTTTTTCTTCGAGTACAATACAACCACAAGCATCATGGCCAGGCCCAGCATGATCCCCGGAACCAGTCCGGTCATAAACAAGGCGCCTGTGCCTACGTTTGCGATGCCCGCGTAGACCACCATGGTAATGCTGGGCGGGATGATGGAGCCCAGGGTGGAGGACGCGGCGGTGACGCCTACGGCCGTTCCCTTGTCGTAGCCCTGCTTTTCCATGGCCGGGATCAGGATTTTTCCGATCCCCGCGGTGTCCGCCTGGGAGGAACCGGAGATTCCGGCAAATATCATGGATACCAGGATATTTGCGTGGGCCAGGCCGCCCCGCACGTGGCCGACGGAGGATTTGCACACATCGATCAGGCGGTCGGAAATGGAGCCTTCATTCATCAGGTTTGCTGCCAGGATGAACAGTGGCACAGCCAGCAGGGTAAAGCTGTTCAGTCCGTTGAACATTTTCGTAAATACCACGCTGTTGGGGATGATCGGCAGCGCGGCGATCCCTGCGAAGGATACGAAGCCAAGCGCATAGGAGATCGGAACGCCGATCACGACAAATACTACAAAAAGAACGATCAATAAAATCTGCATATTACTTTCCTCCTATTAGAATCGGGTGACGCTCCGCCGGATAAAAAATCCGAAGGCAGCTCACCGAAAGGCATTCAGCCTAATTTTTCATGAGATCTTTGACATCCTCGACAATCTGCCCGATCAGGTACAGCGCGGAGGTCGCCCCGCACACCGGGATGCACAGCCAGGTCGGTCCCCGTTTAAAATCCGGAATGCTCACCCAGCGGTAATTCCAGAACTGCACAGTCACCCGGCACCCGTAGTAGAACATCAGCACCGCAACAGTCAGCATGATCAGCGCGATCACGATGCCAAGTATTTTTTTCAGCTTCACGTTGGTCAGCTTATCGCTCACCGATGTAAATGCGAAATGCTGTTTTTCATAGACCATAGCCGCGGCTCCCATAAATGCCGCCCAGATAAAGGCGTACATGGACACGTCCTCGGTCCAGATCGCGGCGATCCCGGCATAGCGGCATGCCATCTGGATCACCACGCTTCCCAAAAAGATACACAAAAAGATTCCGCCCACTGCAATCTGGATCTTCTGCAGATAACCCAATGCTTTCTTCATCATTTTCCTCCATTAAAAACTGCATATTTTTTGTTGCTGAAACCACACCGTGCCGACTGCGATTTAGCCGCACGGCCGGATTATTTTTTCAATGCTTCGCCTTCCCTGCGCACCATTTCCAGGTAATCCTGCATTCCGTATTCCTCTGCGAAATGATCCTGGATGGGGATGGCAATTTCCTTAAACGCGTCGATATCCACGTCCTCAAATTCTGTGATCTCCGCGCCGTCAGCCGCCACCTGTGCCTTGGACTCCTCAAACATGTCATAGGTGACCTGGCGGTTTTCCTCCGTGGCCACGCGGCAGGCTTCGTCGAACCAGCCCCTCTGTTCCTCGGTCAATGCCTCATAAAACTGCCCCGTAGTCAGGAATAAACGGGTAGTATAATCGTGGTGGGTTTCGCTGACGTATTTTCCGTTGTCCGTCTTGTGGTGCTCCTTCAGGCGGAAGCTGGTATAATCATTTTCCGCGGAATCCACAACGCCCTGGCTCAGTGCCTGGTAGAGCTCGCCCCATGCGACGGAGGTCGGGATCGCCTTGCAGTTTTTCCAAAATTCCTGCACCACCGGGGTGCTCTGGGTACGGATCGTCATGCCTTTTAAATCTTCCGGCGAGGTGACAGGCTTCTTTCCATAATAATCGCGGACGGAGCTGGTCCAGTAGCCCATGATCTTAAAACGGTCATCCATTTTTTCACTGAGCAGGTCGCTCATCCCCTGGCCAAATTCCCCGTCCATGCAGGCTTCCCAATGGTCGAAGCTGTCAAATAGATACAGCAGGGAAAACATATCGATCTCATTGACTCCGAGAAGTGTCATAAATCCGGGAGACGCTACAGTCAGGTGGATGGCTCCCAGCTCCAGCTTTTCCACCAGTTCGGATTCATTTTCCCCTAACGTTCCGTGGTGCAGGGTAGCAGTGGCCCTTCCGCCGGATACCTCCTCCAGCACCTCCTTGAAACGGATGGCCGCCTTGGAGTAAGGATTTTCCAGGGAAGTCTGGTTGTGGGCCAGGATGATATTGATCTCGGGCTTGGGCTTGCCGTCGTCCGAAGAGCCGGAGGAACCGCATCCGGTCAGGCTGGTCAGCAGCAACACCAGGGACAGACAGAAGCAGCAGAATTTTTTCATGATGATTTACCTTTCCTTTCTATAATAAATGTGGTTGTGCAGAAAACATGATTTCGAGAGGATTTCTGCATTTATTTCCATACAGTTTGTTACTACATCGCCAATACGGATTCCCAGATTTCCTCGATGACCGGGATGCCCTGCTCCATATTGTCCTTCATGGCCTGGAGCGCCCGCTCTCCGGGATACAATACGCTCTTGCCTTCCTTTGCCGGCCGGGAGGATTTGACATCGGCGATGATGTTGTCCACGATCTCGTCTGTGAGCTCGGCGCTGTTCGCCTTGGACGGATCGATGGCGATCATCACCTGGGAGAGTCCCACCTCGTCTCCGAAGGTTCCGATCTTGCTGACGGAATTGCCGTTGGTCAGCACGGTGGCGATCAGGTCCAGGGCGATGGAAATGCCGCTGCCCTTCCAGTAGCCCATGGGAAGCACCCGCCAGGTCTTTTCAATCTCGGCCGGGTCGGTGGTCAGATTGCCATCCGTATCGTAGCCGCCCGGGACAGGAAGGGAAAGCCCGTTTAACCGGCAGTTCTCAATCTTTCCGTAGGAAAACTGGGATACCGCGCAGTCCACGACAACGTGGCGGCCGCCGCTTCTGGGGACGGCGAAGATGATGGGATTGTTGCCGATCTTCCGGTCCGCGCCTCCCCATGCAGGCATATTCGGCATGGTGTTGGACCAGCAGATCCCGATGCAGCCCTGGTCCGCCGCCTGGAATCCGTAGCTTCCGCCCCGCATCCAGTGGTTGTTATTTCCCAAGGCGACGATGCCGATCCCGTATTCCTTCGCAAGCTCACAGGCCCGGTCCATAGCCAGCTTCGCGTTCAGGGGGCCGAAGCCTCTATGGCCGTTCCAGCGCTCCATGGCGCCCAGGCGCAGCTCGCAGGTTGCGGTGATGTCCGGGTCGATCTCGCCCTTCTCCAGATAGCTGATCACCCTGGGGAAACGGTTCAGGCCGTGGGAGTACACTCCCGCCAGGCTGTTCTGGGCGAAGATCTCCGCCGCCGCCAGGCCCCGCTCTTCGTTAAATCCCTTCTTTACCAGCACCCGTTTGAATTCTTTTACCATGGTCTCATAAGGTACACGCTTCATTTCTCAAATCCTCCTGTTATTCATTGTGGTAGTTGCCTAGTACTCCCGCAGAAAGGTCTGGGGGCAGATAATTTACACTCACGGCCGATGAACTCTGCTGTGCGTATTCTGTCTGCGGCAGGTGTTTCGCAATCGGTTTCACTATTTCCAGATTTTCTATGTGATTAACACATAAAATAAATCGATTGTTATGTGTAATTACTGAAAATGCTATGAAAATACTTTATTGCAATCGATTGCTAAATCTGAAATTATAGTAGCATATGAGTCAGAAGATTTCAACAAGAATCGTATTGTCATTTTTCACATTATTTTGAACTTAAATTTGTGCATAATTACTAAAACAAAAATGGAGGGTGCTAAAATGATCCAGTATAAGAAAATAGCAGATAAATCAAAATTGCAATCGATTGTTAAACGAAAGAGAAAGTTCATTCTTAACAGTTCCAAAAGAAAATAAAGAAGGGGCCTGCCGGAAAAGGTTTCGCTTCTATAGTAGAATTGAAATCACATATTCCGTACAGCCCCTCAGGAATGGTCTCAAAGCTTGTGTTTAAAATCTGCGGCTATTCCGCTGGCCTCTCATGCTCCGTATGCAGCAGCGTATGTGCCTTATGCGAATTTGGATTTCCGAAGTAGCTTTCATACATCGTCCGGACGTCCGGATTTTCGTGTGAAAAACGTAAGGACGCATTCTCATCCAAATCGTAGAGATTCTTCCCACGCTCAAAGGCGCGCTCTTCCCCGTCATGGATGGGCTGGCCGCCGCCGCCCACGCATCCGCCGGGACAGGCCATGACCTCTACAAAATCATACTGCGCCTCCCCGCGCCGGATCCGATCCAGCAGCGCCCGCGTGTTGCCGAGTCCGCTGACCACGGCGGTCCGCACGGTGATGTCGTCGATCTGGAAGTCGGCCTCCTGCACGCCGTGGTTCTGATTGAAGCCCTGGCTCCGGACACTGGTAAATGCCTCTGCCGGAGGATTGCTTCCTTTGAGGAGGAAGTAAGCGCTCCGGAGGGCCGCTTCCATCACGCCGCCGGTGGCCCCGAAGATGACGCCTGCGCCGGTGCCCTCCTGCATGGGCCGGTCCCCGGGGATGTCCTCCAGGGTATCCGGGCTGATGTGGGCCGAACGGATCATTTTCACCAGCTCTCTTGTGGTGATCACCGTGTCCACGTCATGTCCCGCGTATTCCTCATAGAACAGCTCCATCTCGCATTCCGCCTTTTTCGCGACGCAGGGCATCACGGAGACGGTGTAGATCTGCTCCGGAGCCACCTTTAACTGCTCTGCAAAATACGTCTTCATCACGGCGCCGAACATCTGCTGTGGAGACTTTGCGGTGGAAAGGTATCTGACCAGGTCCGGATACTGGGTCTTGATAAACCGGATCCAGCCCGGGCAGCAGGAGGTGAACATGGGGCGCTGCTTCAATTCGCCGGAGGTAAACCGCTTGAGAAATTCCGTCCCTTCCTCCATGATCGTCAGGTCTGCGGAAAATGTGGTGTCAAACGCATAGTCCGCGCCCATTTTTTTCAGGGCATCCAGGATCTTTCCGACAGTGGCCTCTTCGCTTTTCAATCCCAATTGCTCTCCCCATGCCGCGCGCACGGCAGGAGCCACCTGAGCTACAACGATCTTTTCAGGATCGGCAATGGCATCCCAGACCTTTTCCGTGTCGTCCCGTTCACGCAGCGCGCCCACCGGGCAGTGGGTGATGCACTGTCCGCAAAGGGCGCAGTCCGCCTCCTCGATGCTGCGCAGCCGGGACACATTGACCGTCGTCCGGGAGCCGGTCCCCTCCACATCCCAGACGCCCAGTCCCTGCACCTTGTCGCAGATCTGCACGCAGCGCATGCATTTGATGCATTTTGCAGAATCACGGATGAGGGGGAAGGACTGGTTCCATTTCTGGCGTTCCAGCGTCTGCCGGTACGGGATCTGTAAAATGTTCAGGTCGTTGGCGATTTTCTGCAGGCTGCAGTTTCCGCTTCTTGCGCAGGTCACGCACTGACAGTCGTGCTGGGAGAGGATCAGCTCCACGGTGGTCTTCCGGTGCTTCCGGACCTTGGGACTGTTGGTAAAAATGACCATGCCCTCCTCTGCCACGTTGTTGCAGGAGGTGATCAGCTTTTCCTTTCCCTCCAGTTCCACCACGCACACGCGGCACGCCGCGATCTCATTGATATCTTTTAAATAACACAGCTTCGGGATATGGATTCCGTTCTGCGCGGCAGCGTCCATAATGGTCGTATTCTCCTGTACCGAAATCTGCTTTCCGTCAATTGTAAGATTTACCATATTTTTTCTCTGCCTCCTTTGAAGATTCCATATCCGAAATGGTCGCACCGCAGGCACCGGGATGCCTCCTGCTTCGCTTCCGTTTCTGTCATGCAGTTTTCCACGCCCTCAAAATCACAGCTCCGGACGCAGGCTTCCCGTTCCGTGAGATTTACGCGGCCGCAGGGCGTCCGGTCCTGAAGGTTTGCTTCCGGGATCTCCACATCGCAGGAAATCTGATGGTGGAAGCCCAGGTATTCATCAATATTCGCGGCAACCACCTTTGCGGCGGCGATGGCCTTGATCACGGATGCCGGGCCGCTGGCGCAGTCTCCGCCTGCAAAGACGCCGGGCATATGCTCAAATGCTCCCGTGCTCTTGGTCACGATCTTTCCCCGCTCTACCGGGATTCCGGCTTCCTCAAAGTGTCCGGTCTCGATGTTCTGTCCGATGGCCACCACCAGGACGTCGCAGGGTATGTACACGTCCGGCTCTCCGGTGGGACGGATGCCGGCGCGTCCGCCTTTGATGGAGCTGACCATCTGGGGCGTCACGTAGATCCCCTTGATGCGGTTCTGGACGTCAATGTCCAGGGAGGCAGGAGCTTTTAAGGTCTGCAGCTCCACGCCCTCAGCCACCGCGCCCTCGATCTCGCCGGGAAGGGCCGTCATATCCGCCACTCTCCTACGGTAAACAATGCTGACCTTTTTGGCGCCCAGCCGTTTGGCAGTGCGGACCGCATCCATGGATACATTTCCACCGCCGATCACCGCCACTTCCTTTCCGGTCAGGTCCATGATCTGGCTGCTTCCTACATTCCGGAGGAACTGGACCGCGGACAATACGCCCTCCGCGTCCTCCCCCTCCAGCCCCAGCTTTTTGTCCGTGCTGGCTCCGATGGTAATGAGTACTGCGTCGTATTCCTGCTGCAGCTGCTGGATCGTAATGTCCCGGCCGATCTTCAGGCCGTGCCGGACCTCCACACCGGTCTTTAGGATGGCCTGGATATCCTCGTCCAGGCGGTCCTTCGGAAGCCGGTAATTGGGGATCCCGTAGCGGAGCATGCCGCCCAGCCGGGGAAGCATTTCATAGACCACGGTCTGATGGCCCATGAGCTGCAGATAATAGGCCGCGCTCAAGCCTCCCGGGCCGCCGCCCAGGATCGCGATCCGTTTTCCGGTGGAAGGGGCGCATCGGGGCGGATCCACCTCTCCCGCAAAGTCCGCGGCCACCCGTTTCAGCCCGCGGATGTTGACGGAGTCGTCCATCATATTGCGGCGGCATCTGGCCTCGCAGGGGTGTTCGCAGATAAAGCCGCAGGTGGTGGGGAACGGATTGTCCTTCCGGATTAGCCGGATCGCGTCCGCATACCTTCCCTCGCCCACCAGCGCGATGTAGCCGGGAATGTCTACGTGCGCGGGACACAGGGATACGCAGGGAACAGGCTGGCTGTAAGTACAGGTGCAGCGGCCGTTCTGGATGTGCCCCACATAATCATCCCGGTAGCCGATCAGTCCCTTGTAAACCATGTGGGCTGCTTCATAACCGATGGCGCAGTCCGCGGACTCCATGATGGAAAGGGCGGTCTGCTCCATGAGGTCCAATGTCTCCATTGAGGCATTGCCGTCCAGCACATCCTTGATCAACTGGTTCAGCTGCCCCAGCCCGATCCGGCAGGGAGTGCATTTTCCGCAGGTCTGCGCATAACACAATTCCAGAAATGCCCTGGCCATATCCACCGGGCACAGCCCCGGAGGGCTGGATTCGATTCTTCGCTCCAGATCCTTGTAAAGCTCTTCCATAACGATCCTTGCTCTCTTGGGCGAAGCGATTTCTAGTCTGCTCATTCTATTTCCTCATCCTTTCACGTGCAGATAAATTTTTCTTGCAATAATAAATTATCATACAAAGAATTTTCTGTCAATAATTGTTATTATAAAGACAATTTTGTTATTTTTGGGACAATCATGTTATATTTGAAACGAAGTTGATAAAAAATTAACTGATTTTTGTTTTGGAGAACCAATACACAGAATTTTAGATAATAAAAATTTTTTATATTGACAAAAAAGTTGAAAACTGATATCATCGGTCGCATGACACAGCGGAAGTGTCAGGCAACTTAAAAAAAATACATAAATTGTCATGCTTTAGGAACTGCGCAAAAAGGCAAGTTATTTTTGCACAGTTCCTTAGAAACGGGAGGAGGTATTTTATGCAGCATTTAAGGAGAATGGAAGGAAGAGTGGTTTTACTGACCGGAGGAGGCGGCGGGATCGCCAGAGGGGTTGCCCGTGCATTTGTGGATGAGGGGGCGAAGATGATCCTGACCGATATCTTTCCGGAGGGGATGGAACGGGCGAAGAAAGAGCTGGAGGAGGAGTTCGGGGCAGAGGTATTCACCTGCCTGGCGGACGGCTCCAAAGAGGATGAGGTAAAGGCGGCCATTGAAGCCGGGGCGGCTCATTTCGGCAAGCTGGACGTACTGATCAACAGCGCCCAGACCTCGGCTTCCGGGCTGACTCTGGTGGAGCATACCCAGGCGGATCTGGACAAGGCGATCTACTCCGGGCTGTACGCTACATTTTTTTACATGAAGCACGCCTTTCCCTACTTGAAAGAGGCCAAAGGCTCTGTGATCAATTTTGCATCCGGCGCGGGGATCTCCGGCAAGCCCGGCCAGAGCTCTTACGCGGCCGCAAAGGAGGGAATCCGGGGATTGTCCCGCGTGGCGGCAAATGAATGGGGGATTTATGACATCAATGTAAATGTGGTGCTGCCCCTCGTGATGACCGACAAGCTGGCCCAATGGGGAAAGGAAAATCCGGAAATGTTCCGGAAGAACCTGGATGAGATCCCGCTGGGAAGATACGGGGACGCGCAGAAGGATATCGGGAAGGTGTGCGTGTTCCTTGCCAGTTATGACGCGAAATATGTTACCGGAGACACCCTGTTCATCCAGGGCGGGGTGGGGATGAAGCCGTAAAGAGAAGAAAGAGAACAAAGAGGGGCGCTGGCCGGCCGGAAGCCAGGCATTGTTCTGGCCGGAGCTATGTACATCGCTGCATTCGTTCCGAAGCAAATAGCGTCTGATATTTACTCGGTTATGAATGCAGCGATGTACTATGTACTCTCCCGCTCCACGATATCTGACAGGAGCATGATCTTCCGCGGATTCTGCCGCCCTTCGATGGCATCGATCAGGATCCTCGCCGCTTCGGAAGCCATTTCTGTCATCTTGTTATCCAGGGAGGTGAACCGGGGGCAGCACAGCTCCCCGTAAATGGTATTGTCAATCCCGATGACCGCCATTTCCTCCGGAATCTGGATGCCCGCGTCCCAGAATGCGCGCATCCCGCCGGCGGCGATCAGGTCCTCGGAATAGATCACGCCCCGGATGTCCGGATACCCGCTGATCAATTGCCGGGTGATCTGGTAGCCGCTTTCCCTGGAGGCTTCGCAATCCAGGATCACCAGGGAAGCCTCAGAGTGACCGTAACGGGACATGGCCCGCTTGAACCCCTTGATCTTTTCCAGGCTGCTGGGAGTGTCCCCGGTTCCGACAAATGCAATCTGTTCGCGCTGCTTTTTGACCAGGAGGTCTACGCAGTGCTCCACGCCGTTGCACTCATCCGCCAGGACGCAGTATACGTTAGGCAGGTCGAACTGCCCGTTGGCAAATACGACGGGAATATGGGAAAAATGCTCTTTGATGCCGTTTTCTACTGTGTCATTCTGAAAAACCGAGCCCACGATCAGGACGCCGTCTACCCGGCGCTGCTCCAGGATCCGGATGGCCTCGATCATTTCCCCGGCATGGGAGCCGGCATTTAAAATGATTCCGCAGTAGCCCTTTTGGCGGAGATACGTTTCCACGGCATAGGTCAGGTCGGTGTGGTGCGCGCTCCGGATATCCGCCAGAAGGATGCCGATCAGCCGGGTGTTCTTGTTGACCAGGCCCCGGGCATTCTCATCGGGGGTGTAGTTGTGCTCCTTTAACAGGGCTTTTACCTTTTCACGGGTGGATGCTTTGATCCCCGGCTTGTTGTTGATCACGCGCGATACAGTGCTTGCGGATACGCCGGCAAGCTCGGCGATATCGTAGATGGTCATGATGGCCTCCTGTCTGATGGGCAGATTTTTCTGTCCCCTGGTATAAATATACCAAATACAGCGTTGACAGACAATCTGTTTTATGAAAAATAGTTGTAACTGCAAATTCGTTTCGAAAATAAATTCCAGCTGTGCGGTGATGATACCGATCAAAATGGAGTTGAGGAGGCGGATTCATCCACGCTCCCTGAGCAACGCCAGGATCTTATAGCCTATGATCAGCTTCGCCTGTTCTTCGCCATTGTTAATATCACATGCGCAAATTTCTGATATTTTTTCGATACGGCGAACGATGGTATTGCGGTGTGTAAACAACTTTTTTGCAACCTGGGAAATATTGCTGTTTAAAAGAATATATTCATACAGAGTGCTGATATAATCGGTTCCATGTCCTGCGTCATACTGCCGTAATTTTTCCAGAGCAGGGTGGATATACTCTTTCAGGCTGATATTATCTGGAATATGAAGCAATATGTCATATAATACAACATCTGAAAATCTGTTAATGGTTGCCAGTGCATCTATTTTGTCCGCCGTTTCGAGAGCGCGGATGGCCTGTCTGTAGTACATCTGTATTTCACAGATATCTGAAAAAGGATTGCTCAGACCTGCCAGCATATGATAGGAATGAAGAACAACGGATAACTGATTTATGACACGATTCAGTTCATCCTCATTATCGGCAGTAAACAATATCAGGACACCCTGATCATAATAGATGGCACGAAGCCTTTCATAATGCAGTTCCAGGTGCTCTTTCATATAAAAAAATTCCGTATAGGAAAAAGCAGGATCCTGCTGTATATACCGTGCCGCAGCGACATAATAATATTCAGTTGTTCTTTTGAAGATATGATCCAATATTGCCTGATGATATTCTTCAGCGGAATCCGTACCTGTGATCAAACTGCGTATGATCTCATCAAACGGCTCTCCGTCTGTTTTTGTAGTTTCGTAGGAATGCATCTGCTGCAGCGCGATGGACAATGCTTTACATACAAGATCCGTTCTTTCTGTAATATCTTCATAGAATGTCTGTCTGGATTCGATACAGACGATATATCCGATGATCCGTTTTCCGACCATGATCTGGTTTACGACCCGCCGTATACGATTTTCATCATAATCCGTAATAATGGGCTTCTTCTTTTGGTGAACCCTGCGCATCAGTTCTTCCACCCAAACCTGCTCGGTATATTTTTCTCTGATTTCTTTTTTCCCTTCCGTAATCGTGTCGTTCCACAAGTCGTCCTCCACTTTGCCATACGTATGAAAAGCAATTACATGAAAAGTGGAGTCCAGGAGCATTAAAGGATTCCCTAAAACTTCTGCCCCATACTTTACGATGTCTTTGATATTTCTGCCTTCCGACAGCATCTGAAAAAAGATATCCTGAAATGCCATAATCTTCTCCTGTGTGTAATAGTACAAAATCACTGCTGCTGTTTTGTATTATAATACATTGCTGTAAAAATGACAATGCAATATAATGTGTATAACTCAATTATCTGACAATATCAGACATCGATTGTCTGATCATGGTATCAAAAAAGAAAGAGGTGGCAAAATGAAAAATAATTTTGAAAAGCTGTTTGAAAGAACGTACATAGGAAAGCATGGTGTGAAAAACCGTTTTGTTTACGCGCCTATGGGGATCGGCTATAACTATGCCAGCGGCTGCATTGATGATCCCGGCATCGAATATTATTCGGAGCGGGCACGCGGCGGAGTCGGAATGCTGAATATCGGCTTTCAAAATGTAAGCAATAAGCTGGATCCCATGATGATGCAGGCATACGGTATCGGAACACCTATGCAGGAAATGGGATGGGCAAGGCTCTGCGAACGGGTACATGGATATGGTACATCCGTTATGGTACAGCTCAGCTGCGGACTTGGCCGGTGTGCTCAGGTCATTCCCGGCGTACCCAATGTCTCTGCTTCAGTAAATAATAATTTTTGGGATCCCTCCACGCAGACACGGGCTCTCAGCACGGAAGAGGTCCGGGCGATCCCCGGCTGCTTTGAGGCTGCTGCCGCTGCATGTAAAAGGGCGGGGGTAGACTGTATTGAGATCCATGGACACGTGGGATATCTGTTGGATCAGTTTATGACCCCTCTCTGGAATCGCCGTGAGGATGAATACGGTCCTCAGAGCTTTGAGAATAAAATGCGGCTGACAACAGAGATCTATGAAGCATGCCGGAAAGCTGTCGGTCCGGATTATCCGATCGTATTTCGAATGGTGATCGAGCATAATATCCCGGGAGGACGGACCAGAGAGGAGTCTGCGGAAATCATCCGGTATCTGGATGGTCTGGGGGTGGATGCATTTGACGTAGATATGGGATGCTATGATGCGTATGAATGGATCTTTCCAACCGCATATATGGAGGATGGATGCATGGTAGACGATGCAGGCGCATTTGCAAAATCTATCACAGATAAGCCGGTATTTACTGTAGGCAGCCATACACCTGAAACTGCGCTGAAAGCCGTGGAAGAAGGGAAATCCGACTTTATCGTGGTCGGCCGCGGAATGCTGGCAGATCCGGAATTTGCCAACAAGCTTTATTACGGACACCGTGAAGATATACGCCCCTGCATCAAGTGCAACAGGTATTGTCTGAGTGCTACCGGCCGTTCCTGCGACAGTTCCTGTTCCGTAAATCCACAGGTGCTTCATGAAAAAACTTATGCGATCACAAAAAAGCCGGTCAGCAGAAATATTGCCGTCATTGGAGGCGGCGTTGCGGGAATGGAAGCAGCGAGAGTCGCCGCACTGTCCGGGCATTCCGTTACAATATATGAAAGAAGCGGCGGGCTTGGAGGCCAATTGATTCCAGCGGCTGCTCCGTCGTTTAAAAACAGAATCCAGATGCTGAATGATTATTATCAGGTTCAGCTGAAAAAGCTTGGCGTATCCATTGTCTATAATAAGGAAATCCATGCCGATTCTCCGGAATTAAAGCATGCTTACAAGATTATTGTAGCAACCGGCGCGAAAGCGGCTATCCCTCCAATTCCGGGAATTCATAATGAAAATGTGATGGAAGTTTCCAATCTGCACAGGTCAGGCTCATCGGTATCGGGCCAGAAGGTGATCATAGCCGGCGGCGGCCCTTCCGGATGTGACTGTGCGCTGGAGCTGGCAATGGAAGGAAAAGAGGTCACGATCATAGAAATGCTGCCGAAATTGTATCCTACGGCAACTGTTGATAACCGTTACAGTGTGGAACGCCGGATCCGTGAAGAAAATATCTGCGTTATGACCGGAACAAAGATCAAAGAGCTGACACCGTCTGGAGCAATTGTTGAAAATGCAGATGGAGTTCAGGAACTGCATGCAGACACGGTAATACTGGCAATGGGCATGAAGCCGGATCATGAAATTGCGAAAAGCATAGCAGACAAATATGTAAACGCCGTAATCATCGGAGATTGTAAAGCAATCGGACAGATCGGAGAAGCAGTTCATGATGGATTTATGGCCGGATGGACGATTGAGTAAAGCAAGGTGCAGGGCATGCCGGATGAAGGCGCGGCCTGTAACAGGAACAGAAGAGGAGCGGTCAGTCTGTGACCGGCTCCTCTTTCGGTGTGTGTGGGCGAGATAATACTGAGCACGGTTACTTTGGGAATTTTGTTTCTTCGGATTCCTTCTCTTCTTCCTCAAGCTCCTGAACCTGTGCAGTCCCCGAAAAAGCTTCCAGCATCTTGCGTATCTCATTCTGGGCTATGGGATTGGAACCCAGAGACAGGCTTAACAATCGGGTAAGAACTAATTTATATATCCTCTTTTTCATTCCTATTCTCCATTTCAATTTCTGCGTTTCGGCTTGTTTACATACAAAAAAGAAGCCATTGTTTGAAAATAAAATAGTCCTTCAATTCGCCCATATCGCCATGTTCAATATAGCCGGACATCGAGAGCAGAATGTTCACGTAATCGTGCTTAAAGGAGCGCAGACCGCTGTACATGGCTTCCAGATTGTGCGTATAGTCCTGCAGATACTCCAAGGCTTTCTGCCTGATTTCCGCCTGCGCCTGCTCCTGCCAGGAACGGCGCATGG
Source organism: uncultured Lachnospiraceae bacterium (assembly GCA_949893755.1). Taxonomy (GTDB): domain Bacteria; phylum Bacillota; class Clostridia; order Lachnospirales; family Lachnospiraceae; genus Schaedlerella. The sequence goes on from CATLCV010000004.1 coordinate 15,313, forward strand.
CCAGAAGCAAAAAAAGCATGACGAGCAGATACCCGGAAGTATGTAAGGCATTATTATAGATCATCCTGCCGAGGGAGCCGTTTTGCCCCAGGATCAGATCGTCGAACAGATAGATGGTGATCAGGAGCAGCAGTGCGGCATCGATCAGATACCAAGTCTGCCGGAGGCGCAGGATCCCCTTGCCTGACAGCAGCAGTTTTTTCAGAAGCCTGCCGCAAAACAGTGTGATCAGATAAAACAGACAAACACGCAGCAGATTGACACCGAAGGAAATATACCATATATACTGCGGATCCGAGAATGCAGGGGGAATCAGCATATGCAGAAACTCTGACACAAGATCCTCTGTTACGATGGCAAGCACAAATCCGATCATACCCATGCAAACATTCTGGGGCGCGGTATCCCGGCAGGTGAGCAGTCCAAACATACAGGCAGCCGCCAGGATCCCGAACAGCCCATATGGGATACAGGACAGAAGCGTGACCGGCACTCCGGCAAGCAACAGCAGCATATAAAGCGCAATAAACGCTTTCAGGCCCATTCGCTGGGGCCACACATTACGAATGGAAAGGGAAAGCAGAAAAAAGACAGCAGCATTTCGATCAATTCCTCCCGTTCGGATTTTTGATTATAATTTGTCACCAATTTTCGTAAGAAAATTGATGACCTGCCTGCGCTTCAGCGCAATGCCTAAACGGCATTGAGTTAAATTCGATGGCGAATACTTTTGTGTCAGTTATGTTTGCTATGCTTATTTATAACGCATGGACCAGGGATAAAAATGAGTAGCTGCAGAAAATAGCGTAAGCGTCCATAATCTTGAAAGACCATATACCCTATGATAAAATATAGCAAAATGAAAGAGCATTTTGAAAGAAGCTGCGCCGCTTTTCGGCAGACTATTTCAAGGCAGCTCTTTAGACAGCGGGGAGGACATCTGGATGATGACGTCAAAGCATCTGGTCATTGTGATATATATCATAGAAATGTGCTGTGTATGTGTAGGGATTTTTTCAATTGCCGGATTAAAAGGCATAAAAAAGCAGGCGCAGTCGGCCTGTTCGAAGCTGGCTGTCCTGCTGCTTATACGTCTGATCGTCAAAATGGTGTACTTTTATGTGGAATATTACATCAGAACATGGCCGCTCAATATTGCGATCAATACGGCAATGGATGCAACATACGTCATTTCTATCCTGCTGTGTTTTTTCATTGTGGAAGAAATAACGGAGATCCGATTCCCAAAGCAAAAGATATTTCTAATTTTATCAGCCGGGGTTTATGTGACAGGGTTCGAAGTGATTTCCTTTTTTTGGATCGATCCGGTTTCGAATGTGGAGATTATAGTAGAAAAAGGATTCCCGCGTGTCTTTTACTATTTTAATGAAATATTTTTCTTAAGTATGGTACTTTTACATTGCTTTCAATATCTGCGTGTACTGGAAGGGCTTCGGAAAACAGAAGATACACGAAAAAGAAAAATATATCATGGATGCCGGCTGGTCCTGCTTAATAATTTTTGGTATTCTTTGTACGTTTTTATCTGGAATATCAGTTTTTTTGTCTCATGGGGGAAAAAGTTTCGTTCGTTAAAGCCGCTGGATGGAGTTCTGTTTTTTATACTTTTTCTGATCGTAATATATATTTATGCGGTTCACGATATCTGCAGATCAGAAACAATGGAATCCAATTGGCAGGGAGGGATAGGGACAGATCTGGATTCTTCCGCCGCAGGCTGGAAAAAGAGGCTGTCAGAGCTGTCACAGAAATATATGCTGACAAAACGTGAAATAGAAATTTTGGAGCTTCTGCTCAACGGAGAAACTTATCAGGGAATAAGTGATAAGCTGATCATTTCTGTCAATACAGTAAAGAAACACTGCTCAAATATTTATCAAAAATGCGGAGTAAAAAACAGGAATCAGATTTTTGCAATGCTGAATTTCGGCGACACTCTGAATTCTGAAAGGTTTATAAACCGGGATAAACTTCAATAAACTATGCCATATTGAACCGCACAGCCGGAAAAATTATATGATACAAAAGGGTAATCTGAAAGATATTTATGCAGATTACCCTTTTGTGCAATTTACAATTTTAAAGGTCTTCTGCTATTCTGCAGTCATTAGCTGCAGCAAAAAAAGTAATTGTTCAGGTGACTGTCCGGAACAGCCCCTGTTCAAAATGGATCAAACGAGGAGGAAGACTATGAAGAAAATGTATGTATGTCGGATGCTGAAAAAATTATCAGTAACAGTACTATCCGCTGCTGTTTTATGCAGTACAGTAACCGGATGCCGGAAGGGATCAGAACCGCAGACGGAAGCAGAAAACCTGGAAGAAGCAAGAACTGCTGAAACAGAAGATACGAAGTTGAATGAACCAGAAACAGACATATTCGAAGCGAAAGAGCTTTCTATCAATATGCTGGATAAGGAGGAACTGGAAAAGATTCAAAGCCTGATTGACCCGGAATATGCTTATGACTTCATATATAAATGTTCAAAACTGGGAAATGACGGGAATGAACTTGGATTCCGTAATGCCGGAAGTACCGGTGAAAAAAAGGCACAGAAAATCATTGAGCAGGAGATGAAGGAACTTGGCCTGCAGGAGGTGGCTGTCGAGCCGTTTGATGTAGATACCTGGGAATTTACATCCGCGGATATCACAACATCTGACGGAACCCGGATCATATTGAGCGCATTGGCAGGCTCTGTCGGACTGGACAACACGCTGGATACGGAAATGGTCTGGCTGGGCAAAGGAACGGCTGCTGACTATGAAGGAAAAGATGTCAGAGGAAAGGCAGTATTGATCGAGTTTGACAATATGGCGGATTACTGGTTCAGCGCGCCGCAGTATGAAGCGGAGCTGCATGGAGCGGCCGCAGTAATCTGCTCTATTCGCAGCGAAGCGAATAATACGACCGAGGAAGGAATGCTCTGCTTTGACGGCTGCCTCAGAACGACCATCCCATGTCTGAGCATTTCTAAAAAAGACTGTAAATATTTAAGAGAACAGATCGATGCCGGCAAGGAGCAGATCGCGTTAAATGCAAAAATGACTGTGAAGCCGGGACAAAGTGCAAATATTATTGGATACATAGAAGGAAAGAATCCGGATCATATCATCTCACTTGGAGGCCATTATGACGGATGGTATCATTCGTTTCAGGATGACCTGTATGGTGTCGGTATGGAACTGGCGATTGCAAAGGCAATCCTGGAATCGGGATATCAGCCGGAATATACCATTGCATTTATCGCATTTGGTTCAGAGGAATATGGAGTGGCAGATACGGTATTTGATGACTGGTGCATTGGGGCATGGTCCATGGTCAGCAAAAATCATCCGGAATGGGTGGGAAAGTCTCTTGCGCATCTTGAATTTGACAGTATCCGTCCGGATATGGATACCTATTGCCTGAATACGACACCAGAGCTGGATTCATTTTTCCGAAAATATGCGGAAGAATTTGACGAGACGACGCTTCCGGAACAGGTAACAAATGGAATCGCGTTTATGGAATGGGCAGGCCCCTGGTCACAGGATTACAGCTTTACAAGAAGCGGCATTCCGGGAATTGCTTCCAGGCAAAGCTCTACGGAGTGGAAACGGTCATCCTATCATACACAGTTCGATGATGAGACTGCCTGGAATGAGGAACTATTTCGTTTTCATGCAAAGGAATATATGCAATGGCTGTATACGCTGGATCATGCGGCGATCGTTCCGCTTGATTTTTCCAATATAACGGATATGCTGGCGGAAGGACTGGATACAACAGCTGTGGAAGACACGGAGATCGAGTCAGATTACAGAGATGCGATTGAAAAGCTGGGGAGGATTTCTGGCGAATACTATACTTCTATTCAGAGAGTAAATATGCTGTATACGGATATTCTAAAGAACAGTGATCTGCCGGAGGAAGAGTTGGATGAGGTGAAAAAAGCGATAGAACAGGAACTGTCCATTGTACTGGAGATCTATAAAATGATCGAAGATGATTTTGTAGGAATGGATCAGTGGCAGACAGTGGCTTTCCGCGATCAGTATACTGCGGCAAATTATCAGAACCTTCTGGCTGTAAAAGAAGCTCTGGAAAAGAAAGACGGGCATGCGGCTCTGGATGCGCTTGCAGCTGTAGATACCACGTACCTGACCTGTTTCAGCAAGGAGGTCTATGAATATGTAGGTATCACCGGGATCAATGGAGCTAAGCAGTGGGCAAAAGGCAAGGCCGTCACGATGCTGGATACCTACGATACATGGCACGCGATCCAGAAAAAGGTGGATGCAGAATCGGAAGACTTTGAATCGGAGATCGAGATGACGGATGATCTACTGAAACAGGAGCAGACCATTATCGAGGAAGTGCTGGAGCAGGGCAGTGATATCCTGAATCAGGCAGCTGAGAAGCTGGAGGATTCAGACATTGCGTCTGTGATTGAATTGGAAGAGAAGATATTGGGGTTATAGCAGCTGAGAAGAGGAGCGGTCAGTCTGTGACCGGCTCCTCTTCTTTTTCAAATACAATCTTCTCCATAACACTCAGAATTGCCGTTTTATTTTTTTCATGCAGATAGACTTCATTCAGCTTTCGCTTGCTGTAATGGAGATACGTTCCCTGCGTGTACTGTACCAGAAGATCTGTAAAAAAACGTTCCCAGCTAAAATACTCCCGGCTTTCTATAAAATCATGCGGATGTTCCAGAATATTCCGCACAGCATTGCCGTCAATCAGGCCGGATTTTAATATGAGCCACTCAAATGATTCCGGAAGATAACATTTTGTACTCGGATGGAGCTTCATATACTGAGACAGCTCGTTCATTTCAGGACCTATGGACGCGCCGTCTGCGACAACAAGCGTATTCTCATGATCCAGTTCCTGCAATTCATCCTTTAATCTTGATTTCCCGCCTGCGCTTCTGCAGGGAATGTGATGTTCGCCGCACACAGAATCGAAGAAATCAAATCCTGAATTAGAATCCTCTACGACTACCGCATCCGGCCTTATCTCTGCCGAAACTTCTCCACTGCTGTATATATGGTAAAATTCATTATAGACCCTTTTCATATCATGGTATTTTCCCGCCGTATGGATCCCATATATTTCTTCCACGGAATACGGCAGATTCGGTAATTCTTCCCTGGTGATGATGACAAAATAATTGTCAGACGCCTTTGCCATTCCCGCAAATTCTGTTGTCTTTAGAAACAGGTTATCTTCATCCAGAAAAATGATCTGATCATGCAGGGTCGGCAGGACGAGCTTCCAGTCAAGCTCATCTAAGATACGGCATTTTTTCTCACATTGGATTTCGACACCCGAACTGTCTCCGCGGCGCGCTGCCAGCGCGATCATGGAATACAGCGTTGTTTTTCCTGTGGCGCTGTCCCCGCGGATGACCGTAATATTTCTTCGGATGTCAAATTCATAGCGGAGCCTTTTATTCTGTACTATGACGTGATAAGTTCCTTTCATTGTCACCGCTCCTTTATATTCAGCGCCTCATGAAAATATTCACGATAGCTGTGTATCACCCTGCCGGTGTTGAGCATCAACGCGTCAAATTCATCTGCCGAGCTGAAATCCAATACATGGTGCAGATTGATGGTCAGCTCCTTCCGTTTTCCAATCTCCACGATCCACTTTGCGCAGTTATCCCCGCAGGAGGACGCATTGAAAATCTTCCCGGTATCATCAAACATCATCAGGATCAGAGTTTTTACCCCTCCCGATATTTCCTTCGGGGAAATGGGGCCCAGTACCGGGCTTTCGATCAGATGGGCGCTGATCACCTCGGATCTGTCGATATCCTTTATCATTTCCACAGACAGCGGGTCTGTGATCCATTCATCCTCGTATTGGTTGTCAAAATACGTCGGCGGATGGTAGATCGAATTTTCAATTTCTCCAAAAACAATTTTCAGCATATGGCTTCCTCCTGAAAAGGCAGTGTATAGTTCGATGGCTGGCTTGTGACCGTGCAGCGCAGTATACGATCCAGAAGTGGGATAGCTCCGGTGTCCGTTTCTGCAAATCCTTCCTGCAATGATTGTAGCGCGAAAATAAAATCAATGCAAGATGGGATTTTGAGCAACGGCTATCGATAAGTATTCCATTTGGAATCCTGCTGCGGTATAATGAATTGCGCTGATGCGCAAGCAGGTCATCAATTTCCTGACGGAAATTGGTGACAAATTATAATGAATTGCGCTGATGCGAATGAAATCCATTAACAGATCAGAACACGAGGAGGAACAAAAAGCATGATATTTGAACGTAAAATGATCCATCTGAAGGACGGCCGCACATGTATACTGCGTCCCGCGGAAGCAGAGGATTCGAAAGCGATGATCGAATGCCTTCGGACCGTCTCTTCCGAAACCCCATTTCTCCTCAGAAATGAGGATGAGGTTACAATGACAATTGAAGCAGAAGAACACTTTTTAAAAGCGAAAAGCGAGGATCCGCGCGAAATTATGATGGCGGCAGAAGTGGACGGCGAGCTTTCAGGAAACTGCGCCATCATGTCCGTCGGCGGTCTGCGCCGCATCTCCCACCGGTGCGGATTTGCAATTTCACTGAAAAAAGCCTATTGGGGACTTGGTATCGCATCCGCATTGATGGAGTATGCATTTCTTCTGGCAAAGGAAATGGGCTATGAGCAGGTGGAACTGGAAGTGGTTGACGGAAACGACCGGGCAAAAAGCCTTTATGAACGATTTGGTTTTCAGGAAACCGGAAAAAACTGCCGCGCCCTCAAGTACGATGACGGCAGTTATCGGGATGAATACAGGATGGTAAAGATTTTGCATGTCTGACATTTTTATCCGGTTTTTCTTTCCCTTTTCCACTGGAATCTGCTATAATGGAAATGTCTTAAGCCGTATTAATACATTTTCATTGCAGACGCGCTATAAAGCAGCTGCCGGAACAGCGCATTTTCAGATGCAGTGAAAACCTGATCGGAGGATGGAATATCATGTTGAATGCGAATAGTGCGGTGCCGCTGTATCAGCAGCTTTCAGATGATTTGAAAAAACGAATCGAATGTGGGGAATTCCGTACAGGGCAGAGCATACCCAGCGAAGCAAAATTATGTGAATACTATAAGGTCAGCCGGATCACAGTGCGCAATGCGATCGCTGATCTGGTGGAACAGGAGATTTTGGTGACATACCACGGAAAAGGTGCATTTGTCAGGACACCCAAAATCTCGTCCAGTTTAAGCACATTTAACGGATTTACTTATTTCTGCAGTGTAAATCATATTGACACCTATACACATATGCTGGAAAAGGTGAAGCAGCCCTCATCAACCACGATTTCAAAAAAGCTGGAGTTGGATAAAACAGTCGATATCGTTTATTTAAAAAGGCTGCGTCATGTCAATCAGAAACCAGTCATGATCGAGCATGTTTACCTGCCCTGCTCTGAGTTTTCGTTTCTGCTGGATCTGGATATGGAAAACCGATCCCTGTATGAAGAGATTGAGAAACATACAGGGGTACGGCTGCAGGATAATTGCTACACTTCGATTGTTTTGGAAACAAGCCTTACTACGGAAGAGGAGCAGGAACTCATGGGCCTGTCCGAGCCGGATGCGGTTTTTGTACTGACAGAAACCGTATATTTGAATACCGGGAAACCGGTTCATGTAACAAAGCAGATCCTATCCGGTGACTATTTTAAATTTTTCCTGTCGAACCAAGTAAACCAGTTGTCAATGAACTGGAAAAAGGTGTAAGGAGGACTCTATGTCTGAGATAAATACAAAAATTGATCCAAACAGTATGATACCCATGTATAAGCAGATTATCAGTGTGATGAATAACAGAATTGAAAAAGGGGAGCTCAAGCCCGGGGATAAGCTGCCGTCAGAGACAGAGCTGATGAAGGAATATCAGGTCAGCCGTATTACGATCCGGGCGGCGATCAGTGAACTGGAGGAAGCAGGACTCGTCATCCGTTCCCGGGGGAAGGGAACCTTTATCGCATCCAAAAAAGAGCTTTATTCAGCAGATGACCGAATCGGTTTCACACATTCCTGCCAGCAGGAAGGAAAATCCGCAGCAACGGAAGTAATAGGGATTACATGGGAATACCCTACCCTGTCAGATATAGAATATATGAAAATCGAAGAGGACAGCCCGATTCTTATAACCAGGCGTCTGAGATCTGTGGACGGAGAACCCACCATGATAGAAATCAATCATTACGGGCCGCAGTTTCGGTTTCTTGAACAGGAAAATCTGAGCGGCTCCCTGTATGATATTTTACAAAAGCACAAAATTATTCTGGGGAAGAGTATACGGACACTTGAAGTTGTTTATGCAAATGCGCAGGAGGCGAATCTGCTAAATCTTAAAAAGGGAGATGCGCTTTTATTGTTTACAGACAAGCATCAGGATGAAAATGGAAAGCCATTGTTTATTTCAAAACAAGTCTATTGTACAAAACGACTAAAATTTTACCTGTAAAAAGGAAAAAAATGAAATATTCTCAAAGAAAAATAGTATTTTTGACTAAAATGTCGAAGATGCTATTTTTTTTGTTGACAAAAGAATCCTCCACGTGATAAACTCTCTGTAACAAGATGTTATATAACATATTATTACAAGAATAGGAGGAGTGATAAGAGTGAATAGGATTTTACTTGCAAGCCACGGACCGCTCGCACAGGCGATGAAGGTTACCGCAGAATTCCTGATGGGTGAAAATGAAAATGTGAAAAGCATGTGCGCCTATGTGGATGAAGGCTCCAAAGACCTTCCGAAGATGGTGGACTGTTGGTTGGAGGAGTGGCAGCCGGAGGATTCCTGGACTGTGATCACAGATATTTTCGGAGGCAGCGTGAATAATGAATTTCTGGCAAGGACTGCAGAACATGATTTTTTTCTCCTTTCGGGAATGAGCCTGCCGCTGGTGCTTTCCATCTGGGGTGAGGAAGAGCCACTGAGCAGGATGAAGATGGAAAAGCTGTTAGATGAAGCAAAATCTACTATACAGCTGTGCAATGGACTGCTGGAAGAAAAGGCAGGCGCATCGGAAGAGGACTTTTAGCATTGATTTGGATCCGCATCTGTTTTACGGCAGGCCGCCTGCGCGGCAGGTGCTTTGCGGCCAGCTGTATCAACTATATTGAAAAGCGAGGAGAAAAAATATGATCAAATTGGTAAGAGTAGACCACAGGTTAATTCACGGACAGGTTGCAATGGCATGGACACAGTCACTGGATGTAGACTGCATCCTGGTTGCAAATGATTCGGTTGTCAATGACGACATCCGTAAGACCACTATGAAACTGGCGAAGCCGAATGGCGTAAAGCTGGTTATTAAAAACATTGAAGATTCCATTGCCGCCCTGAATAAGGGTGTGACAGACAAATATAAATTGTTCATTATCGTGGAAAGTATTGAGGATGCATACCGTCTATGCTCCGGATACCAGGGGATTCGGTCCGTGAATCTGGGCGGATGCAAACCGAAGGAAGAAGCGGTAAAGACCATTTATAAGACGATTCCTGTAACTGCCCGGGATGAGGAATTGCTAAAAGAGCTGCTGCGCAATGGGGTCGAGGTCGAGATACGGCAGGTGCCGGGCGACCAGAAAATGATTGTAAAAGAAAATATGTAGGAGGAGGGACATCATGTTAGTTCAGGCAGTTTTAATCGGTTTGATCGCAACGCTCGTAACTTTTGAGTGGATGCTGGGTACAAATCTGGGCTCCCGCCCCATTATCACAGGTGTGCTGGTAGGGCTCGTTATGGGAGATCTGCAGACCGGGATTATTTTGGGAGCTACCCTGGAAATGGTATTTATCGGTTCTATTACATTGGGAGCCGCAGTTCCGCCGGATGTGATCACAGGCGGCATTTTAGGAGCTGCATTTGCAATCTCAACGGGGAAAGGAGCTGACGTGGCGCTTGCGCTTGCGTTTCCCATCGCAACATTATATCTGATCGTGGATAACGTACTGACATTAGGTTTGCTGCCGTTTTTTGTACATAAAGCGGACGCTTACGTTGAAAAGGGAGATTTTAAAGGGATGGAGCGGATGCATATCCTGGGCGGTTTCGTTGTAAAAAGCCTGCCGCGGGGGATCATATGCGGTGTTGCGTTCTACCTTGGAACACCGGTGATGAACCGTGTATTGGAAGCAATTCCGCAGTTTGTCCAGGACGGACTGGTAGCGGCGGCCGGATTTATTCCTGCGCTTGGTATTGCGCTTCTGGCAAGAATGATCCTGACAAAGAAAACAGCAGTTTTCTTTGTGCTGGGCTTTGCGATCGCTACATATCTTGGAGTTCCGATGCTTGGCATCGCGATCATGGCAGGTGCTCTGGCAATCATCCTGGTACAGATACAGAGCGGACAGACAACAGCAGTACAGGAGGTAACGGACGATGACGACTTCTAATGTAAATGAAAACAAGATTGGCAAAAAGGAGCTGCGGTCTATCTTTCTGAGATCACTGACCCTGGAATATTCCTGGAATTATGAGCGGCAGCAGCATATGGGATATTGCTTTGCCATGCTTCCCGCGATCCGGAAAATTTATGAGGAAAAAGAGGCACAGATTGAAGCGGCAAAAAGGCATATGGAATTTTTTAACACAACACCATATATTTCAACCGCTGTGCTGGGGATCTCTGCCGCAATGGAAGAAAGCAACGAAAAAACAGAGGATTTTGACACATCATCGATCAATAGTGTAAAGGTTGCACTCATGGGACCGCTGGCCGGAATCGGTGATTCCATGTTCTGGGGAACCCTGAGAGTCATTGCGACAGGCATCGGAACCTCGCTTGCACTGCAGGGAAATATCCTGGGACCGATTCTGTTCTGGCTGATATACAATATTCCGGCTTTCGCAGTCAGATGGTTCTGCATGAAGGCAGGATATGGGTTCGGGACGAATTTCCTGAATAAGATTGAAGAATCCGGGCTTATGCCAAAGCTGACATACGGCGCGGCCGTTCTTGGACTTATGGTCATTGGGGCGATGATCCCCAATATGGTCAGTGTATCGATCGCAGGAGCACTTGGCAGCGGGGAAGCCGCGGTGGCGGTACAGGATATTCTGGACGGTATTATGCCGAATCTGCTTCCATTTGGCCTGACACTGGGAATTTATGGCCTGCTGCAGAAAAAGGTGAAGGTATCCTGGATTCTATTATTCCTGACATTACTGGGGATCGTTGGAACATTTTTTGGGGTTTTTTAATTGAGAGGAACAAAAGCAATATAAAAAAGAAACGATGCAAGTTTTATGAACGGAGGTTTTCAAGATGGTAACATTTGATGAAAAACAGATTTTGGAAAATGGTGCTTATATTTACAGTAAACGGGCAGAAATAGAAGCCATTGCGGACGCAGTTTGCGAGAAAGGCTTTGATAATATCCTTTTTACATCTTCCGGCGGTTCTCTGGCAATGATGCAGCCCTTTGACTATATGATTTCCGTGATGTCCAGCCTGAATGTACAGTCACAGATTTCGGCGGAATTGCTGACAGTCGGAAACCAGCAGCTTACAAACCGGACTATTGTCTTTATGGCATCAAAATCCGGAGATACCAAAGAGACAGTGGCAGCGGCAAATTATGTAAAAGAACGCGGAGCGACGATCATATCTGTGCTCGGCGTGGAGGATTCCCCTCTGGGAAGGCTTTCGGACTATTCCGTTGTCTATAAGAACGGACGTCCCCAGGAATATGTTCTGTATCTCCTGATTGGAAAGCTTTTGAAAAACACAGGATTTTTTGAAGACTATACACAATTTGCGGATGAACTGAAGCATTTGCCGGCAGGGCTTGTATCTGTTGGGAAGGCGAGTGACGAAAAGGCCCGCGCATATGCCATGAAATATAAGGATGATCCTTACCAGATCTGGATCGGATCCGGCAACCTGTGGGGACCAACCTATTCCTTTGCCATGTGTGTTCTGGAGGAGTCACAGTGGCTGCGGACCAAGTCCGTCACTTCGCCGGAATTTTTTCACGGCACCATTGAACTGGTAGAAAAGGGAGTCTGCGTGGCACTGAATATGACGGAAGGGCAGACTAGAAAATTAGACGAAAGAGTCCGGGACTTTGTCGGACAATATACGGATGACTTCACGGTATTTGATACTGCGGATTATGAATTGCCTGGAATCAGCGGCAAATTCAGGTGGATGCTGTCACCGGTCGTGATCAATGCGGTATTATCCAGGGTAAGCAAGAACTTTGAAGACATCAGAAATCATTCGTTGGAGATCCGGCGCTACTATCGGAAGGTAGAGTATTAGATAATGATTCAGAGCGGCAGCGGTAAGTCAATACTTGGCCTGCTGCTCTGGACAGTTTCAATATCAATAAATTACCGGAACAGCTTATTGGAGGTAGAAAGATGAAAATAGCTGGAATCGGAGATAATGTGATTGACCGTTATATGAACCTGGGTGTGATGTACCCGGGCGGCAATGCGGTAAATGTAGCGGCCCACGCCAGTAAGCTGGGGGCGGAGGCCGCATATATCGGAAGCATCGGCGCTGACAGGGAGGGCAGAATCATACAGTCGGCCCTGGAGAGTCTGCAGGTCGATCTTTCTCAGTGTATTTTTGATCCGGAATCTACCACGAAGAAATGCGATGTCAATGTTTTTGACGGCGAACGGCATTATATCGGGGCGGATGAAGGAAAAAAGTGGGCGCATACGACAAGGATCCGGGAGGAGGATATCAAATATCTGAAGGATTTTGATGCCATACACACAAGCTGCAATGCAAAGCTTCATGAGGATATTTATAAATTAAAGGAGCTGCCGGGTATGGTGACCTTTGACTTTTCGGTAAAGGATAAATACCGTACGCCGGAGTTTCTCTCCGTGACCTGCCCGTATCTGGAACTGGGCCAGTTTTCCTGCGACCATATGGAAGAACCGGAGATCAAAATGCTGCTCAGGCAGGTCTATGAACGGGGCTGTAAAAATGTTCTTGCGACACTCGGAAACCGAGGTCAGATTTTTTATAACGGCAAAGATTATATCCGCGGAAAGGTATACTATGTGGAGCCATTGGATACGATGGGAGCCGGCGACTCCTATCTGGCAGCCCTGCTTGTATGTCTGTTGGGACATGGCTGGAAGAAGGGCACCGTGCTCCAGGAGGACGTGATCCGTATCGCCCTGGATAAAGCTGCAAAATACTCATCACAGAATTGCCGGAACGAAGGAGGATTCGGATTCCGAAACAAGATATGATGAATTGTTTGGAACAGCGGCAGTTACTCTTTTTTTAAAAAACTCTTTACATATAATGTTATATGATGTATTATTACGTCATAGAAAATAATAAATCAATTTTACAGGAGGGACAAATAATGTTTAACTTTGACATTCCACGTTACGAAAAGGTTGTAGGAGACGCGATCGCATTGAGACCGCAGATTGAAAAGGCTGTGGACGAGATCTGCAGCCAGGGATATTCCAATCTCTTTTTTATCGGATGCGGAGGAACCTATGCACATTCACTTCCGATGAAATACTGGCTGGATACGACTTCTGATCTGGAGACCTACAGTGTGATCGCGGCAGAATTTATGGCAGCAGGGCACAAGAAATTTACCAAAGACTCTGTATGCGTATTTTCCACAAGAAGCGGTAATACAAAGGAAATTGTAGAAGCACTCAAGTACTGCAAGGATGCGGGTGCACGTACAATGGTTTATGTATCCAACGACAACACACCGGCCTGTGAATACGCAGATTATAAGTTCTTCAGCTTTGCGGAGGATGACTGCTTATGCGAAGCGATTTATACATATATGATTACATTGCTGTCCAGATTTTTGAAAAATGCGGGACAATTTGACAAGTACGGGGAATTCATGGAGCAATATGGAAAAATCGTTCCCTATCTGATCAAGGCAAAGGAACAGCAGGAAGAAAAATGTGCAAAAATGGCCGCAGAGCATAAGGATACGGAATATCATATGATCATTGGATCCGGAATGCTGTGGGGAGAGGCATATGACTATGCAATGTGCATCCTGGAGGAAATGCAGTGGATTAAGACAAAATCAATCCATGCGGCGGAATATTTCCATGGAACACTGGAACTGGTGGAAGAAGATACAAGCCTCATTCTCTTCTACGGCGAGGATGAGACAAGGCCGTTGATGGATCGGGTAATGAATTTCAGCAAGAATATTACCAAGGTAATCAATGTATTTGATACTGCTGAGACAGAGCTTCCGTTTACAGAAGCAGAGTATCGAAAGATTGTATCCCCGATGGTGATGTACGCAATGACAGAGCGCCTGAGCTGCCACTTGGAGAAAGAGCGGAATCACCCTCTTACAACCAGAAGATACTACCGGCAGATGGAATACTAAGAGAGAAGGCCGGCATGATAAAAGTAATAGCCAGTGATATGGACGGCACGCTGCTGGGTGAGGATCACAAGCTGGCGCCCCGCACGGCGGAAGCAATCCGCCGTGCATGCCGTGCGGGCATCCGCTTTATAGTGGCGACAGGGCGTGATTTTAAGGAAGCGGTACAGGAGCTGGAAGAGACAGGGATTACCTGCGATTATATCCTGTTAAGCGGCGCAGAGGTACGCAATCCACAGCAGCAGATTGTGAACACACTGCAGATAGACATGGAATTGTGCAGGAAAACCTATGACATGCTGAAAGAATATCCGGTATCGGTCACGTTTATGACCGGGCAGTTCGACTACAGCATTGGAAATCCGGAAAAACTGGAAGAAGATCTGCTGCAGAGTCTACAGGAATATTTTCACGGTATGGATCCAACAGAGATTATGAAAACGGAGATGTATCGGAGTATCAGGAAAAATAGCCGAAGGGTTCGGGATTTTCAGGAACTGGATGAAAAAAATGTTCCAGTGTATAAAATTTATGTTTTCGGCAAAGAGCCGGAACAGCTGCAGAAGATCGAGATGCGCCTGGAGAAGAACCGCAGGCTTGTGGCGGCTTCGTCTGCTGCCGATAATCTGGAGATTACCGATGTTCGGGCCCAGAAAGGGCCTGTGCTAAAGGCATATATCGAATCTCTGGGGTATACGATGGATGAGGTGATGGTCTTCGGCGACAGTATGAACGATTATTCGATGCTGTCTATGGATTTTGGAGCAACCATCGCAATGGGCAATTCCGAGCCGGAGATCATAGCAGCTGCAAAATATCTGACAAAATCTAATGAAGAATACGGCGTTGCATATGCTGTTGAAGAAATGTTAAAAAATATCCCTGCTAAGCAGTGAGTTCAGGCAACTGTTCCGCTGCTTATTTTTTTTAGACTCGTTAAATCATGAATTTTATGTCGAAAGCACGCAAGCGGTTGATAAAGGTGATTCGAAGGAGAATGAGATCTGGTGACTATACACACGGCACAAAACAACTTCTTCTTATAAAAATAATTTTGAATGCAAGACATATTACATTGACACACATAGTAATATTTGATATGATGTACCTGGAGGTGATGCAGATGCCGGGACCGAATATCAACAGCGACCTGATCCGAGGCCATATCGACACCATTATCCTGCGGATTTTGCGGGACGGCGATAACTACGGCTATGAGATCATAAAAGCGGTATCCGTAAACAGCGGCCATGAATATGAATTGAAGGAGCCTTCTCTGTACACCAGCCTGAAGCGCCTGGAAAAGCAGGGCTATATCAGCAGCTACTGGGGGGACGAATCCCAGGGCGGGCGCCGGAAATATTACCATATTACGGAGAGCGGCAATGCAGCCTATGAAAAAGCCCTTGCGGAATGGTTTTACGCGCAGAAGATCATTACAATGCTTCTCCAGGGAGGTGACAGCCAATGACGGAACTGAAAGAATATGTGGACGTATCGATCGTGATCCCCGTTACATTCAGCAGTTTTACGAGAAACCTGAGAAAATGCTCTGTACAGGAGGGACGGGATGAGTAAAAAAAGTAAAATGATCCTCTGCCTTTTAGCGGCTGCCGCGATATTATTCTGCTGGATTCAGTTCCAGGTGATCCCGGGGCGGACGGCAAAACAGGCGGAGTATGAGAGGAATCAGAAGGACGCTCTGACACATGACATTTCCGTGGTGGAAGAGTTTAGGAATCCTTATATGGGAAATGCAGTCAATACCACAGGTGTATTCGGCGTACTGCCGTTCAGCGAGCTTCTTGCGGGGTTCGAGATGGATTCGGAAAACTGCGCGCTCAGCGTAACGTATTCCGGTACGGTGCAGAAGCTGGGAGAAGAAAAGGTGCGGCGGAATCTGGTTTATAATTCGGCCGCGGCGATGGCGGCGATCGATAATCTGGCGGAGATCAACTATTTGTTCCCGGACGGCAGCTTTACCTTCCGCAGAGAAGAACTGGAGGAGATGCTCGAAAGCACGCTGTCCGGCCTGCTGGACGACCAGGCGGTCTGGAATGAAGTCGTGCGGGAGAACTTATACTGAGCGACAGATAAATCTGCCGTTCAGTATAATAGGCTGGCGCACAGCAGGAAAGTTTTTCTTGCTATTTTACAAATACTCTGTTATCCTGTAAACAGTCTAAACAACAGCGTTCTTGCTGTTAGACAATTCTTGCCGTAAGGCGTTCATTTTCGGCTATTTTGATGTCTCTACGATACAGGAGGACTTCGCTCAGCAGGTTTTCCGTATTCAATGAAAAAATCCGATGATGAAAAGCAGCACAAAAAAACAGAATACAGGAGGTAGTGCAGATTGAACACAGGATTACAGAAGTATTTTCCAATGATCCGGACACGGGCAGAGGTATTAGCAGAGATTCAGAGCCAGCCGAAGCTGTCAGGGATTTTTCAGAACTGGAAAAAAGAACAGCAGGAAGAATTTTTAGATTGCGTCACAGGCGCGAAAGGAGTAAAGGTTTTATACGATGCCTTTTTTAAAGAAATCATGAATCCGGAGACAGCGCCGGAAAGGCTGGAACAATTCCTCTCACTCATTTTGGGAGAACAAGTGAAGATCAAATGTGTCCTCCCCACAGACAACAGCAGGATTGCCGATGAGAGCAGCCTTTTGATCATGGATATTCTGATCGAGCTGGAGGATGGGAGTCTTGCAAATTTGGAGGCGCAGAAGGTAGGGTATCTGTTTCCGGGACAGCGCGTCGCATGCTATTCCGCAGATTTGCTTCTGCGCCAGTATAAACGGGTGCGGGGAGAAAAAGGAAAGGCATTCAGTTACCGGGATATCAAAAGGGTGTATACTCTCATACTATATGAAAAGAGCAGTGGAGAGTTCCATAAATTTCCGAACGAGTATCTCCACCGAATCCGACCAGAGTCAGATACCGGGCTTGAATTGGAATGGCCACAAGAGCATGTATTGATTCCGCTTGACATTTTCCGTGCAAAGCTGCAAAATAAAGGTATCGATAACGAACTGGATGCATGGCTGACATTCTTGAGTGTGGATGAGCCGGAGATGGTTGGACAGCTTATCAAAGAGTATCCACAGTTCAAGCCCATGTATCAGCAAATCTATGATATATGCCGGAATATGGAAAGGGTGATAGAATTGTATTCAGAGGAGTTGAGAATACTGGACAGGAATACGGTGCAGCTGATGATCGATGAGATGCAGGATGAGATCGATGAGATGCACGATGAGATTGACGGGCAGAAGAAGATTCTTATTCAGAAGGATGAACAGCTGTCACAGAAAGATCAGCAAATAGAGCAGCAGCTTCAAGAAATAGAACGTTTAAAAAAGCAGCTCTCAGGAAAATAAGAAACGATTTACAACAAAAAGAGCCGGCTGCTTCAGGATATTCCATCTATGAAACGGCCGGCGTTTGTATTTCTCTGTAATTAATACCGCATCCAGGAGGCCATAGAACATTATGAAAAGTATAAAAAGAAAAATAAAATGGACTATGTATACAGCGCTGATGATCCTGCTGCTGACAGCATGTGGAAAAAACGAAGAAACTGTACTAAAGCCTGGCATTTACACATTGCAGGGTTATGAACGTGAGGTCCCCGGAGATTTTACCATTACGATCTTTGATGACAGAACATTTCAATGCTACGAGACTCCGATCAGCAGCTATATCGGAATGGGGCATTATACCATAGAAAAGGATGTGGTGACGCTAAAGGAAGATGCCGCAGGCTGTACCGGAGACGTCAACTATTATCAGATTGCAGACGAAAATTTATTGTTTATCAGCGAGGGATCTTATAACTATCATTTTGTCCCGTTGGAAGACGGCGCGTCATTCACATGGACATCGGATATAAAATAGAAGGAAAGCGAGATTATAAGGAACTGCAGGAAATGGAATCTGTACTATACCTTGTGAAACGGCCGAATGGCCATAATGGGATGCCCTTGGGTATACCTTGTGAAATGGCCGAATGGCCATAATGGGATGCCCTTGGGTATAAAAGAACAGAATTTCTACTACAGGTTCAATGACAGATTGGGAAGTTTTTATTATGATGATCCTGATACAGGCAATTTGTAATGGAATATGGCCATTCCATTCAGAAGGAAGGAGACAGGATCATGAAAGTAAGAACAGATTTTGTAACAAATTCGAGCAGCAGCAGTTTTATTTTGGCGAGGAAAGGGGAACTGACGGAGAAGCAAAAGGATATCATTGTGCAGCTTGTTGTGGATAGAATGCTTGGCGAAAGGATACTGATCCCTGAAAATAGTGAGGAAGAAATACAAAAAGTATTTGAAGAGCATTATATTGAAGAAGACGATCAGAAACAGATCAGAACTGCATTAAAGGAAGGAAAATCCATTTACAGCGGTTGGATCAGCTTTGAAGAAAGTGATTATAATCTGGCAAATATGTTCACCAGACTGTGGGAAAAATTAGAGGAAGCGGACAGCGATCATTTTGAAACCATTGACGGCTCATTGGATTATTAGGGGCAGGACAGGGTATGAGGATACGAAAAGAAAAAGAGTTCTTATCCTTTTTTGATGAAGAGACCGGGCGGTATATGCGGACAGGCATCATCAAAGGGGGAAAGGATACAGGGGAGGACCCTTTTATGAGTTCCTTCCCGGAGCTTCTCGATGTAGGGATCATGGGGCACTGTAGGCATGGAAAAAGCGGATTATGTATAAAAGCAGGTGTAGAATGCTACCAGGACGGCCTGCACGCGGAACAGCCCAATATGAAGCTGCAGGATTTTAAAGAGCTTACAGCCCAGTGCCGGGGGAAGACGTATCAATTTGCTTTGGGCGGCTGCGGAGATCCGGATCAGCATGAGAATTTTGAGGAGATACTGCATTTATGCAAAAACGCAGGTATCGTGCCTAATTTTACGACCTCCGGGCTTGGAATGAATAAACACATTGCCACACTTTGTAAGAAGTACTGCGGTGCAGTTGCTGTCAGCTGGTATCGAAGTGAATACACGCTCCATGCCATAGAATTGCTGACGGCGGCCGGGGTGAAAACAAATATCCACTATGTTCTGGGCAGGCATACGGCTGCGGAAGCACTGCAGAGATTAAAAGAACGCAGCTTTCCCGAAAAGATCAACGCAGTTGTGTTCCTGCTTCACAAACCAGTGGGATTAGGCAGCCGCGGCAATATGATCCGGCAGGATAACGAAGACTTCCGAAGGCTTATAGAGTATGTATCTTCCGAGTCCTGCCGCTATAAAATCGGGTTTGATTCCTGTACGGTTCCCGCATTGATCAGGCATCCGGGAAATATAGACGCAGACAGCCTGGACACATGCGAAGGGGCCAGATGGTCAGCCTATGTCACTCCGGATATGAAGCTGCTGCCCTGCAGCTTTGACAATCAGGAGCAGAGATGGGCGGTGGATCTGAAAACACATTCTGTGCAGGAAGCCTGGAACAGTGAGCGCTTTGAGGAGTTCAGGAATCATTTCCGCAGGGCATGCCCCGGGTGCGGGATCAGGGCACAGTGCATGGGCGGCTGTCCCATCAGACCGGAGATCGTCTTGTGCAGTGGGAAAGAGAATACAGTCACAGAAGCAGCAGGCGGACGGATTGGATGAACCAGTCCGTCCCCTTTTATGGCCTTTTATTTTCCACAGATTCGGTGCTATTCTATCACGCGAAATGCTTCACAAGTCATGGAGCTCCGTTTGCTGCCGGTGAGAGTACCTTCGATTTCAACGTACAGCCCTTTTTCATGGGCTTCGATGGCCCTTCCATAGTCATTGTGGTCAAGCAGTACGGCGGTGCTTCTCTTTTTCTCATGTTCATCCAGATATACCACGGAGATTTTTCCGTTTTTCCGCTGAGTTACATCAGGGGAAGACTCCAGTTTATTGATTCGCCCGAGAATCTTTGTTAAGGTTTTCTTCTTTTCTTTTAACCTTCCCGCAGCAGTCAGAAGGGGCTGGCAGTAATCGTGTGTAAGCAATATTTTACTTCTCACGTCCATTTTGTTTTTTACTGCAGGAGACCATTCTGCCGTAAACTCAACATTGGCGCCCTCTGTATCAAGATTCAGTCCGGTCAATGCTTCGTAAAAATTTGCGCTTATGATATCCGTGCTGCTTTTTGAAAGCAGACCGTCCAGGTTGCCCTCATCAATATGCTCCTTGATCTGGAAAATATTATCCATTACACGTGTAGTCACCTGCCTGGTCAGGGATCTGGCGCACTGCTCCTCATCGGAAAAAATACTCAGCTGCTTATAGCCTTCCTCTTCATCTAATTCGGCAAAGGGACAAACGACAGAAACTACATAACTTCCGACCTCTGTCTGTCCAAAACGGCAGCCGGATAAAAATTGGGAAACGGCATCATCTGTTCGTCCCTGATGATATTTTCTGGGATGAAGGATATCCCGCGTTGCCGCGCCTAACAGCTTTTTGGCATTTTCATACATACGGATGGCATCGTCAAAAAGAATACTTCCGGCCTCAATATCATTCCGGATCAGTCTGATCTTCAAGATATCTGTGTTGGGATTCAGCAAGTATAACATGACCTGTTCTACAGATTTATTTTCTGCTTCGGCAACGGTTGTTACTGCTTTATACATTGCCTCTTTGTAGTCAGACAGCTGTTTTTCAACAGGGATGATCACCTGGTAAAAAGCATCATTTTCTTCAAATTGAAAAATCTTTATATGTGTTTTTTTGCTGGGAAAAAGATTCCATCCGGTATCTTTTAAATATTTAGAAAAAGCAAGTGGATTGATTTTTTCTGTCAGATCTAAAAAATTAACGGAATAAATCATGGCCATTCCTCCCTTGCAATTTTTACTAAAAAATCATTTAATGTTTCTGGGTTTAATACATTGCTCTTATTGATTTTAATGGTGACTGTATTGGAATTGGCAGACTCCAAAGCATTAGAAAATTCTGCCCAGTACATACATCCTTTGATCAGTAATTCATCTGTGCTCCAGGAAATCCATTCCTCTTCATTTTCAGGCAATACCAATAGACCAAGTATAATGGGGGTGGTTGCCGGCAGACATAGATCATTATAGTTTTTTACCTTCAATTTATAAGTTAGAACATTTCCATGATCTGTGTACTGGCTGTTTGATGAAGTACATTTTAATTGTATCCTTAATTCAGCATTACATTTTAATCCATTATCCAAAAGGATTCTCTTGCGGAGAGTACCATCGGTACTGTCGTCATCATGACGGACAGTTTCATACGCTATGCCGGCGTATGCACATAATGCAGAAATATAACTGATGCTGATGTCCTCTTTTATCTGTGTCACTTGCATAGCGATCCTCCCCTCCTTAGTATGCTATTATACGTTACATGTCGCGCCTGGTCAAGGTGTGATATGTAATGTATAATAGCAGTCAGAGGGACAATTGGCCGGATGCCTTGCACCGTGAGTTGTATCCCGCTGCAAGGCACCGCATGGGATTCACCGTTCCATAAATTTGTTAAGAAAAAATCGTATTGTCCCTTTCACGCATATTTGCTATACTTTATGATAATAGAAGGAGGGTGCCTATGAAAATCATAAATATCCCTGTCGGAACTTCGAATTTTGCCGAGATCCGGAGGAAAGGCAGCTATTTTATCGACAAAACAGGTCTGATCGTACAGCTGCTGAAAACACAAAGTACAAAAGCGACATTGATCACACGGCCCCGCCGTTTCGGAAAAACACTTTGCATGAGTATGCTGTCGGAATTTTTTGACATACAAAAGGAAAGCAGGCATTTATTCGCCGGGCTTTCTGTCAAGATAATGACTCACTGGAACTTGCGGTGATCACAGGCTGTCTTAGGATCGCCAAAGAAAGCATTTTCACCGGGACGAATAATTTCGTGTCCGATACCATTTCCGATACGCAGCTCAATGAATACTTTGGATTTACCCAGGACGAAGTGAACCGTCTGCTTGCAGACACAGGGCTTACGCCTTATGCAGCTGAGATCAAGGAATGGTATAACGGTTATCATTTCGGTGATTTCGATGTGTATTGCCCCTGGGATGTCATGAACCATGTACAGAATCTGCTTCTGGATCCGGGCTCGAAGCCTAAAAATTTCTGGGAAAATACGAGTGACAATGCCATCATCCGTACCTTTTTAAAAAGAACGGATTTTGATGTAAATGACAAGTACGAGACACTGCTTGCAGGAGGATATATAGTAGAACCTATTGAGGAAAATCTCACTTATGATGTGCTGGAGGGGTCGGAAGAAAATCTGTGGAGCCTGCTGTATCTGACGGGATACCTGACAAGAGCACGCCTGGAGGAGATTCCGGAGCTGCAGCTGCTTCCCGGCCAGTATGCGCTGAAAATTCCCAATAAGGAGGTTCTTGGGATCTTTAAGAAAAGTGTTAAAGCCTGGCTGATGGAAACTACCGCGCAAAAAGACCGGAGGGAATTATTTGCGGCATTGTGGGATGCGGACGCAAAACGGCTGACGGAGTTGATCTCGGATCTGCTGTTTGATACCATCAGCTATCATGATTATGCCGAAAGCTTCTACCATGCATTTCTCACCGGACTGTTCTCTAACGCCGGATACCGGGTGGAGTCCAATTATGAATATGAAAACCGGATCATTGTCCAGAACAGGACTACGCATTTACTGCGCTGTCCGTATGATAACATAAAAATTGCAGAAGCAAGCCCCATTGCCGAAGGCAATTTTCATGGGCTTGCAGGTGCATCTGTGAAGGATACTGAACAGATGCACTTAGGACGATCCGATATTGTGATCAAAGACCGGAAAAACCGCAGAGCCGTTGTCCTGGAGGCAAAGCGGACATACGATGAGGATAAGCTGGAGAGTGACTGCGACGAAGCGCTTGCGCAGATTCAGAAGAAACGATATGTAAAAAAGGCAGAGCGCGACGGGTATAAGAATGTAGGCAGGCTGGGCATTGCGTTCTTTCAGAAGAAGTGCCTGGTGAAAAAAATGTAAAAGGGGCGGGTTTCCGCCCCAAAGCTTCGCTGATAGATTTACAACATTTGTTTCGTTCAGCACCCTCTCTTTTATCTGTCTATAGTTTCAAGCTATATTGCAGCAGTGTATAATGCTGTCCGTCTTTGCTGTCTATTTTATCTGCCGAAGAAATCAGCAAAAAACCGAAGGACTTTGCCAATAAATTAGAAGCCCTGTTTTTTTCTCTTGCCGAATAAAGAAACTCTTTTGCACCGAATTCTTCTTTACAATATTGAATCAGGCATCGAAGGATCTGTTTACCAAACCCCTTTCCCACATAATCCGGTCCTAAACAGATCCCGGTTTCCTGATATACGTAAGGCCCGATCTTCTCTATGCCGGCGAATCCGATCGCCTTACCGCTTAATTTTTCATAAACGAGATAGGTGTCATGTTCTTTCTGAAACGCAATGGTTTTCAAGATTCTTACTTTAGCGTCTTCTTCGGTTTCCGTAATATTCCAGGCCATATACTTCGCGCTTTCCGGCTGCGACCAGACATTGCGGTACATTTCTTCCCAGTCCGAAAATTTTGCTTTATCAAGAATAAGGCTCTCGGTTTCAATCATTTTTAAGCACTCCTTTTTATTCCCGCGAAGCAACGATGTACTAAGTAGCCATGCTTGCATGGATATTTGAGTTTGTCCAGTAATGCGTGACATCAAAGCTCTCTGACTTTGCCGAGAGCGGAAGCCGTGAGGGATGCCGCGGATGATGATGCCTGGTAGTAGATTTTATGACTCCATTTTCTTCCTTTCCGAAAGCAATAAATCGGCAGGAATACTTGTTGGCGATCCCGTAAATATCATATAGACAATCCATCAGATAATCACGTTCCATAATAGGCTCTCCCCAGGCTGCCCACAGGGTCAAATTTGTTTCCCGCAAATATCGTTCGATATAACGCAGATTTTCATGATGCAGATCATCATCCCGGGCTACAGGCAGGCATTTAGGATCAGTAGAGCGATGCGGATAAACATTGAACATCATCCAGCTGTCGAAACCATTTCGCTTTGCAATCTGCTCAACCATATGTAATGTTTTATCTGCATATTCATGATTAGCGGTACTCGGATTCACACCGAAGCAGATAAGCGGATGATTCCCGGAAACGCCTAATACAAAACGCCTGCGAAGATCGTCGCCAATATAAATGTCCGGTGCGGTTTCCCATTGATACTTCAATATATTGTCCTCCCCTGCTTACGCTTCAGCGCAATTCATATTGTTTCAAGCTCCCAATGTACTCTTCCCAGCACCGTTGAAGCCGCAAATAATCATTCCTGTTCCCATATTCGGGAGATTTGCGGAGGAAAGGGAAAACCAGAGACCTTTACGTTCCTCGGGTTTACACACTACTGTTCGAGAAGTAAGAATGGGAAGTTCAGGGGGAAGAGAAAAAACTGTTTTACAATGACCTTTGCAAAGAGCCGGATGCGGGAAAGCCGTATGTCCGGTTTCGTAGAGGGATGCGGGGAGTACCCCCCCCCCACACACATCTACTAAACACTGGAGACAACAGGACTCGAACCTGCGACCCTCTACACGTCAAGCAGATGCTCTCCCAGCTGAGCTATGTCTCCATAGAATATTGTATTTTGTCACCAATTTCCGCAAGAAAATCGATGACCTGCTTGCGCATCAGCGCAATACATATTATATCTTGTCACCAATTTCCATAAGGAAATTGATGACCTGCTTGCGCATCAGCGCAATACATATTATAACAGATACAGCAACAAAATAGCAAGAAAAAAATCCACCGATTTCCAGTGCTTTAATGCATTTTTATGGGCGAGCATGTGGACGGGTTCTGCTGCGTGGAGCTGGTTGGACATTTTGAAAAGGCCGGCACAGAGGCTAAGCAGGAAGAAAGGATCCTGCGCAACCTGTATCAGTTATTTTCCTACAACTCCTTAAATAGTAACGGAAAACGGAAGCGGATTAAACCTGACAATTTGCAGAGTTTGATATATCATAGGATGAGCCGGCAAAAAAGAAAGACCATGAAACTTTTTTCTATAGATACTGGTATATATTTATATCAAAGGACAATATCCATACGGCCGTTTTACAAAGCAACAGGAAGGGGGAAGAAGGATGGATGACATGGAAACAATGGAACGTTTAAGAAAAAAGGAACAAAAAGCATTGGAAGAGATCATAAAAGAATACAATCCCTATGTTTCGGCGATCGTATATAAAATTCTGTGCGGATATGCGGCGGAAATAGATATACAGGGGGTGATCAACGATGTCTTCTTCCGGTTATGGGAAAACGCGGACAAATTTGACGCACGGAAGTATACGGATCTGAAACCCTATCTGGGCGCGATCGCAAGAAATACCGCGATCAATGAAAAAAATAAAATAGTACAAAATCTGCCTCTGGATGAGCACATTCTGGGCGAGATGAACGATTCCTTTTCAGAAATAGAGAAAAAGCAGATCCTTCAATCTGCTATGGCACAGCTGAGCAAAAAAGATCAGGTTATACTGCTAAAGTTTTATTTCCAGGGCAAAAAGATAAAAGAAATTGCAAAAGAAGAAAATATGCCCTTATCAACAGTCAAAATCAATTTAAAAAGAAGCAGGAGCAAATTGAAAAAAATTTTAGAAGAGGAGGGATTTATCTATGAAGATTAGTTTTTATGAGCTTTTTGATCTCATGGCGGAAGAGGCATTGGAACTGCTGTCAGAGGATACGCCGGACAGCGAAACGCAATCTTCATCAGAAGCTACAATAAATGGCGTTTTGGAAATGATCAGCCAAAAAGAACGTCCTCATGTCTTCAAAAAGAAAAAAATGATACGCAGGCTGTTATTAGTGGCTGTAATAGGAATCGGAGTGTCTGCGGCCGCAGTTGCGCTTGCGGATCAGCCGATTATTTCGAACGGTGTCTTACTGAGGACTGGGGCAGAAGAAATTAATGATGCCAACCGTGCATATGTGGGAAAAGAGATGAGAGCAGGACATACATCGGTAGAAGTCCGGAGGGAATCAGAAATCCGGGAGGAAGCGGCGGCCGGAACGCCATCCCGGATGGAATCTGAAAGAACCTATGAGCTGCCCGATTTTATCAAAGGGATAGAATCGTATGAAAAATTGCCATATGCAATGGATACGTTTGAATCGAAGAAAGAGGACGGATACTATACGACTCCGGAAATCATATTTACCAATTACGCAATGGTGATCTTTACAAAAGAAGGTAACAAGGGTTGGAAGTTAAAAAAGGGGCAGACGCTTTATTTTGAAACAGAAGAGTATCCTTCCGAAGTAAACCAGGGACGGGGACAGGCTATCATATATACGTATATTTTGGATGGAAAATTGATGAATCAGGATTACGGTGACGGTCGGCGCGGACTCTCCCAGAAATATGATTTAAAAGCAGAAAAAAGCGGAGAGTATTACTTATGCCTGATAGGAGCGAGTTCGGATCCGATCTCAATAAAAAGCGGACGTCTGTATGTGGAATAAAGGGCCATTACAGCCCCTTACATTGCACCGTCCGTATCCGCCGCCACCGCCTTTCTATAATCCGAAGCCGACATCCCCGTTTCCTGCTTAAAAAGCTTATTAAAGACACGCATATCCGAGAACCCGCTTGATAAGGCGATCTCTGTGATGGAATGGCTGCTTACTGTGAGCAGCCATTTTGCATGCTCGATCCGCGTGTTTTTTACATAAGCCTGAAAGGTGATCCCCATATGCTTTTTGAAATATTTAGAAAAATAAGTAGGGTGAAAGCCGCAGAGATCCGCGCACTCCTGCAGCGAAACGTGAGAGCGGTAATTTAAAGCGACATATTCGATCGCCAGACGCAGCTTTTGCACGGCTTCCCTGTTTTCAGAATTGTTTTCTCTCTTCGGAAAAGACCGGATCACAACTAACAGCAGAAGATTCATGAAGGTCTTGATGGAAAATTCCCATGCAATTTCCTGGCGAAGGTATTCGTCATGCATACTGAGGATCAGCGTTTTTACTTTTGAGTAGGTCTCAGGCGACCAATAGCTGCTGAGCGTATGCCGTTTATATAAATATTTGGAGTAATTCGCTTTATGCTTTGGATTTGTATATTTTTCCCCGACTGTAAGATTCAGGTCAGTCTCGATAATGAAGCGTTCGCAGTAGGATTCGGGCTCAGGCAGCGCATGGTTGATGTATGGGGGAATGATTGCGATCATCCCTTCCGTTAAAGTATAGAGGGTTTGTTCATAGATTATTTTCAGTTCGCCCTTTTTGATATAGATGATTTCCATTTCATGGTGGCAGTGAGGAGAAAAAGACTGACTGCCGTTCATAACCGTATCCCTGTAGGGGAACTGTTCATTTTTAAAATGTGTCTGATAGAGCATATGGATTCCCTTCCGTTCATTTTTATATTTGTGTCTGTTCAGTACCTTCCCGGATCACCCGCAATCCCATGAAAACTGCCTTCGGCAATGAGGACCGCTTTTACTGATATTTACTTTTTTACCAAAAAAAATGAGCATCGTCAATGGAATGGCAAGATATATGTACTGCTTGTTAATTCCATGAATAGCCATTTACGGACGGAAAAAATATAATGTGCTTACAGTGATAACTGAAATAAAAAATGAAATGGAGGAACTGAAAATGCACAAAATTGGAATTGTAGGATGCGGAGGGATCGCACATCAAAAACATTTTCCGGCACTGAAACGTGCTTCGGACCGCGTGGAGATCGCGGCGTTCTGCGACCTGAAAAGAGAAAGGGCAGAGGAAGCGGCCAGGGAGTTCGGTGTGCCAGGAGCCAGAGTGTATGAAGATTATCATGAAATGCTGGAGAAGGAAACAGAAATCGAGATCATCTATGTCCTGACTCCCAATGTGTCTCACTGTCCCATCAGCGTGGCGGCATTTGAAGCCGGAAAGCATGTATTATGCGAAAAGCCGATGGCGGCGTCCGTGGAGGATGCGGAAACAATGATGGCCGCATGGAAAAAGAGCGGAAAGATGTTTACGATCGGATATCAGAACAGATACCGCGCGGACAGCCAGACCATGAAAAGACTTTGCGATGACGGAGAAATGGGAGAGATCTATTACGCGCAGGCCCATGCGCTGCGCAGAAGAGGCGTTCCGACCTGGGGAGTATTTACAGACAAGTCCCAGCAGGGCGGCGGTCCTCTGATCGATATCGGAACACATTCGCTGGATCTGACCCTGTGGCTGATGAATAACTATGAGCCGGCTTCTGTGACAGGGGTGACATTTGATAAGCTGGGAAAGACACTCCAGCCGAAGGATCAGGGGAATTTCCTTGGGACATGGGATCCGGAGACCTTTGAAGTAGAGGATGCGGCATTCGGATTTATTACGATGAAGGATGGCTCTTTGATCACATTGGACGCTTCCTGGATCCTGAATTCTACGGAAGAACGATGCGCGTCCGCATATCTCTGCGGAACAAAGGCGGGAGCGGAACTGACAGGGGTAGGCGGTTCCGATAATCTGAAATTGTATTTGAACAAAGTGATGGGCGGAAAGCAGGTAAAGATTGATGTAGATACCAGTGCCGGTGGCGTGGATTTCTTTGACGGAGATTCCTCCAACCCGGAAGACATGGAATGCAAGGTATGGTTAGACGCAATTGAGGGCAAGGGAGAGCTGACAGTAAAACCGGAACAGGCATTTGTTGTGACAAGGATCCTGGACGCGGTCTACAGATCCGCCAGGGAAGGAAAGCCGGTTGTATTTGATTAAGCCAGCAGGAAGAGAAGCAGTGTAAAGAATCGTATGAAAAAAATACGGGAATCGCCCGTATGAAAAAGCTGCTTCGCAAATTGGTTACAAAAAACGGAGGTATCAAAATGGGATTAAAAGTAGGAATCCAGCTCTATTCAGTAAAAAATAAAATGAAAGAAAATCCGCTCCAGACGATCGGGGATGTTGCAAAGGCGGGGTACAAGTATCTGGAGGTAGCAAACCATAACGCGCTTGAGGATGACGGTGTAGGTTTTGGAGTATCCGCGGAGGAGTTGAACGGTGTGCTGAAAAAAAGCGGAAGCAGTATCATAAGCGCGCACATCTTTCCTTTTACAGAAGAAAATTATAAGAGGGTCGCGGAATACAACCAAAAAACAGGAAACCATATCCTGGTCTATCCCATGGACACATTTCAGGATTACGATGATGTGATGCGTAAAGTCGAAATGTATGAAAAAATGGGAGCGGCTGCGGCAAAGGAAGGAATGGTATTTCTCTATCATAACCATTATCAGGAATTTCAGAAATTCCATGGGAAAACCGTGATGGAGTGGATCCTGGAAAATACGGATCCGGCACATGTGAATTTTGAGCTGGATACGTTCTGGACGCTGCGCGGAGGTTACGATCCGGTGCAGATCATGGACCAGTTCGGCACCCGGATCAAAATGCTGCACCAGAAGGACTACGCGAAAGACGCGCCGAATCCGGTCAATATGTTTGACGTCGTGGGAGAGGATACATATATCACACGGGAGGTATTCGGGAAATATAAAAAGGACGGAGACTTTGTTGAGATCGGCTACGGGCAGATGGACATTCAGAGCATCATCAACAAGGCGCTGGAATTGGGGAGCATCGAATATATTGTACTGGAACAGGATGCCACGAAGCTGGACGAGCTGGAAAGCATCCGGCGCAGTATGGAAGGCTTCCGCCGGTTCCAGGGAATCGATTGGCAGTAAGGAACTGTATGGAAATAATTTGTGCAGATTGCGCAGGATCGTTTCCAACAGTTCCTGACAGAAAGGTGTGTGAGTATGAAAACAATAAAACTGGGAATCATCGGCTATGGCTTCATGGGGCAGTGGCATCGGAATCACGCGGGGACTCTGAAAGAGGTTGAAATCCTTGCGGTCTGCGATACGGATCAGGCAAAGCTGGAGAAGGCGCCCCGGGATGTAAAGACTTTTACAGACTATCAGGAGCTTTTAAAACTGGATGAAATAGAATGGGTCGTGATCTGCGTGCCCAATCATCTGCACTGCCGGATCGCGGTAGACGCGGCGGACGCGGGAAAGAACCTGATCGTAGAAAAGCCATGCGCATTGAATGTGGAGGAATTTGACAGGATCAGCCAGGCAGCAAAAAGGAACAACGTTCTTTTTACGGTAGACCAGAACCGGCGCTGGGACAGGGACTATGCGATCGCCAAAAAAACATATATGGAAGGAACCCTGGGAAAGGTATTCATGATCAAATCCAGCCATTACGGTGTATTTGGAAGAATGCACGACTGGCATGAATTTAAAGAGTACGGAGGTGGCATGCTGTATGACTGGGGCGTTCACCTCATTGACCAGATGCTGGAGCTGGTGCCGGAAAAGATCACCCAGATCTTTGCGGATATGAAATGTGCCGTCAATCAGGAAGTGGACGACTATTTCCGTATCCTGCTCCGGTTCGAGAGCGGATTAACAGCGGAGATTGAGCTGGGTACGTTCCTTCTGGCTCCGATGCCGAGATGGTATATGTCCGGAGATCAGGGGACACTGGTTGTAGAACAGATAAAAGCAGACAAGGGCGCTGTCTACCGGGCGGGAGACTTCCGCGCGGCGCTTCCGGAACAGGCGGAAAATATCGACGCGGGACCCACTAGGACATTTTCTGTAAAAGCAAGTGATGTGGTACATACTGAAAAGATGCCTGAGGTAGACCTGACATATAATGACTGGAATGATTTTTTCAGAAACCTGATCGGGGTGGTAAATCATACAGAAGAAATGGCTGTAAAACCGGAACAGGTCAGAAGGGTGCTTCAAGTCATGGAGGCTGCAAGGGAATCTGCCGCATGCGGCAGGTCGGTAGATTTTGAATGAATATCGAAAATTGCAGAGAATGCGGCAGGACGGTAGATTTTGAATAAACATCGGAGCGCGGCGGAGAAGGGCGGATGCCCTCAAAAGAGCCGGCATGCTCTGACAAGAAAGAGGTGAATTATGAAATTAGGATTTGTAAGTGCGATCCTGGATCAGAGCAGCTATGAAGAAATGATAGATACTGCATCTGAGCTTGGCTTCGCATGCGTGGAGGCGGCCTGCTGGCCCCAGGAAAAGGCGGAGCGGCGTTATGCCGGGGTCAGCCATATTGACGCGGAACGAGTGTTGGAGGATGAAAAGTACGCGAAACATATCCTGGACTACAGTGCAGGAAAAAAGGTGGAAATTTCTTCCCTTGCGTATTACCCGAATACAATGGATCCGGATCTGAATAAGCGGAAAACGGTCATCAGCCATCTGGAACATGTGATCCGGGCAAGCCATAAGCTGGGAATCGGAATGGTCACTACATTTATCGGAAGGGATCAGACGAAGAGTATTGAAGAAAATCTGGAGCTTGTAAAAGAACTATGGCCGCCGATCATCCGGCTGGCAGAAGAACTGGAGGTTAAGGTGGCGATCGAAAACTGCCCGATGCTGTTCGGCAGGGATCAGTGGCCGGGCGGACAAAATCTGATGACCACGCCTGCTGTCTGGAAAAAGGTATTTGAGATCCTGGACAGTGATTTCCTGGGAATCAATTATGACCCGTCACATTTTGTATGGCAGATGATCGATTATATACAGCCGCTTTATGAATTCCGCAGTAAGATATTCCATGTACATTACAAGGATATCAAGGTGTACAGGGACCGTCTGGATCAATGCGGGGTCATGGCATATCCGCTGGACTTCATGTCTCCCAAGCTGCCGGGACTCGGCGATGTGGACTGGGGAAGATATGTGTCCGCTCTGACAGATATCGGTTACGACGGTTATTCCTGTATCGAAGTAGAGGACAAAGCCTTTGAAGGAAGCAGCGAAAAGATTCTGGATTCATTGAAGCTGAGCAAGCGCTATATGGAGCAGTTTGTGATATGACGGTGAAAAAAGAACCGCTTTGGGGAAGAGCGTATGTATTTCTCTCCCTCGCCAATTTTTTCAGCTGGCTCAGCTATAATATGATCACTCCGGTCATGACAGGCTATATGGAATCGCTGGGCGCGGGAGTTTCGATCTGCGGGATCGTAGGAGGACTGTTCGCGTTCGCGTCCTGCCTGTCCCGCCCGGCAAGCGGATATCTATCCGACTGTTATAACCGGAAGCTTTTGATGGGGATATTTACCGTCGTTATGGCGTTTTCCGTATTTGTATATTCTGTGGTTCCCTATGTCCCTGTGATCCTTGTATTCCGTACCGTTCATGGGATGGCGTTTGCGGTGTCGAGTACGGCAAGCCTGGTTCTGGTGAGCGAATGCGTGCCGGAATCGAGAATGGCAGAGGGCGTCAGCTATTACAGCATCATGTCCGTTGTATCTATGGCAGCAGGGCCGAGCCTTGGGATCTGGATCAGCGGAAGGTTCGGGTATCGGATCTGCATGCTGGCGGCTGCGGTGATCCTGGCGGCAGCCGGAGTGATCAATTTTCTGATCCCGTATCAAGCACGGGCGGAAGAAAAGAAAAAGCGTGACCGCAGGATCCGGATTTCCGGCCTTGTGGAGCCGAAGCTGATCGGACTCAGCGGGGTAAACGCGGCATTTACCATGGTGCAGGGGATCATCAGTGCGTTTCTTCTGCCTATGACATTGGAGAAAGGGCTGGGAGGAGCAGGGTTTCATTTTACATTGAGCGCGGTCGTCCTGATCGCGGCCAGAATCTTAATGGCAGAGCATATGAACCAAATGTCTCTGCGGCAGAATCTTTACCCTGCGTTTCTCTGCGGCGTACTGACACTTGTGCTGGTCGGAAGAGCGGACGCGGAGTGGTTCCTGATCGCTGCCGCGGTGACAAAGGCATTTTCACATGGGATGTCCCAGCCCGCGCTCCAGACAGAAGCCATCCGGGTCGTTCCGGCAGAGAAGAGAGGGGTGGCGTGCAGCACGATGTATATAGGAGGAGATCTGGGACAGGCATTGGGGCCGATGCTGGGCGGCATGGTTGCCGATGTGACCGGGTACAGCAATATGTATCTCTGGTGTATCGTGCCGTTGGCGGCGGCATGGGCTTACTTTTTAAAAAGAGAAAAGCAGCAAAACAGTAGTTTTTGAGACGCTCTAATGCTGTATTGTATGTTGCAATTCGTCTGGAACTTATATTGAAACAGAGATATGAAACAAAATATGAATATTCCTGACTTCGTTTGACTAAAATATAAAAGAATGCTATGATACCTATATAAAAAAGTCAATCACAAAGGTGAGGAGGATGCGGCATGATAAGCTCTGTAGTTCGTTTATCTGAACTTCGTATTCAGAATTTCAAAAATGTAAAAAATGGAGTGTTGAATTTCAACAACCGAAGGAAAAATTACAGAGCGGGTATTTTGGGGTTATATGGACAGAACGGCTCCGGTAAGACGGCCTTGATCGATGCGCTGCAGCTTCTGAAATATGCGCTCTGCGGAAAAACAGTTCCGGCAGAGATGGCGGAGTTTATCCATGTGGACGCACAATATGCCGCGCTGTCCTATACATTTCACATTACCATGCCGTCCGGAAGGTATGACGCTTTCTATGAATTTTGCATTCGAAAAGAGGAAGATGCCGGGGAGCAGAATTTTGACGCAGATATTGTCCGTGAGCCGCAGTCAAGGCTGGTGATCTTCGACGAAGTCCTCAGCTATTCCTTCGCGGGAGCAGGCAATCAGAAAGGAACAGAAGAAACGATCAGAAAAGGGCCGTTGATCGATACACGCACGGAAAAGGTTTTCGTACCGGTTTCAAAGTATGAATGCCTGATCGGAAAAGATAAGAGCAGAGCCATGGATCTTCTGGTAGCAAAGAAAATGTCAGCCAATACCGCAAGGTCATTCATTTTTTCAAGGGAACTGCTGAATGCGGTCAGAAAACAGCAGAAAATAAAAGAGCGTGACACGGAATTTATGCGGCACCTGGCGCTGCTGGAAAGACTGACCCTCTATGGAAACTATGAATTATTTGTCATAAACACGGCGAATACGGGGATGATCAGCATGAACGCGCTTCCTTTGGCCTTCAAATATGCAGGGAAGGACAGCGGGGCAGTAGGACAGATGATGCTTCCTTTGGAAGATCCCGCCTTGATTCCAAAAGAAGCCGTGGAAATTGTGGAAAAGGTAATCCGTGATATGAACATTGTTCTGGAGCAGATGGTTCCCGGGCTTCGGATCGGCTTGAAGGAGCTTGGTATCCAGACATTAAACAATGGAAAAATCGGAAGCCGTATCCAGCTCATTTCCTGCAAAAACAGCAGAGAGATTCCGCTAAAGCATGAGTCGGAAGGAATTAAAAAGATGATCTCGATTCTCCAGCTTTTGATCGTGATCTATAATCAGGAATCGATCACAGTGGCAATCGATGAATTGGATTCCGGGATTTTTGAATATCTGCTGGGGGAGATCCTTCGGATCATTTCCGAAAAAGGAAAGGGCCAGCTGATTTTCACCTCACATAACCTCCGGCCTCTGGAAACGCTGGACAGAGGATTTATTGCATTTACAACAACGAATCCTGTAAAAAGATATATCAGAATGACGAATATCAAAGACAACCATAACCTGCGGGATTTCTATTTCCGGGATATTGTCCTTGGCGAACAGAGTGAAGAGATCTATGAGCCGACCAACAATGCGGAAATCGCATTGGCATTCAGAGAGGCAGGTGAGATCAGTGGCTCGTAAGAAAATCGTCTTTGTAATCGTAGAAGGGCCGTCGGACGATGAAGCATTGGGCGTTATTTTCAGCCGCCTTTATAATAAAAATGCGGTACACGTGGAAATCACACATGGAGATATTACTTCGGAATTGTCTGCCGTTCCTGGAAATATAGCATCGAAAATAGGCAATCTGATCCGTGGGTATGCGAAGTCGAACCATTATAGAGCAGCGGATTTCCAGGAAGTGATCCATCTTATTGATATGGACGGTGCATATATTCCAGAGACGGCAGTTGTGGAAGATTTGGAAAAGAAAAAGCCATTTTATACCACAACAGAAATCCGGACGGCAAAACCGGTTCAGCTGTCTGCTCGAAACAAAAGAAAAAGAGAAAATATTGACCGCATCTGCTTCATGCATAAGGTGTGGGGATCTATTCCGTACAGTGCCTATTACATGTCAGCAAATTTGGATCATGTTCTGTATGATAAGCTCAACAGCACAGATGACGAAAAAGAAAATGACGCCTATGCATTTGCTAAAAAATATAAAGATCACTTGGAAGATTTTCTGACATTCATATCAGATTCAGATTTCTCCGTATGCAGTGATTTTAGAGAATCATGGGAATATATAAAAGCGGAGAGGCGTTCTCTTGAGCGGCATACAAATCTTGGAATCTGCTTTAAAACCATGAAAGATTACTGAAAACATTCCAAAATAGGTATTGCCAACAGCCCCGGAAGCATGTATAATTTTTACAGAAATTTCATGGAACAAAATCATTTTTGGAGAGAGGTGGTTGACGTTGGATGACACCAGAACCCGGATTATTTCCGCCGCGATGAAGGCTGTGCGGGAGTACGGCCTGGAAGGGGTGCGGATCCAGAATGTCAGCGATCTGGCGGGGATATCCCCCGGGGCATTGTACCGTCACTTCAACAGCAAGGATCAGCTGATCGAGGAATGCTTTACCTATGTGGACAAGCAGGCGGCAGAGATCTTCGAGCATTTAAAGTTCAACCCTGTGGCCATGGCCGCCGACCCGATCGGAACGGTGAAAAGCCTGTGGCTGCCGTATTTCCGTTTTTGGGTGGCGCATCCGGATGAGACGGTATTCTATCATCGGTTTCGAGACAGCACCTTTTTCCCGAAATATCATGAAACCCGGGACACGAGTTATTTCAGCTCCTTCGTCGGTATGGTACATACATTCAAGGCGACGTTTCCCCGCCTGAAAACAATCAATCAGGATCTGCTGTGGCTTCATATTCTTACATGCACCGTGCTGTATGCCAAGTATGTAGTAGAGGGCGTGCTCCCGGACGATCAGGAGACGGAAGACACGGTATTCAGACTGCTGTGTACCGGACTGAGCGGTTATCTGAAGCCGGAGAAAGCCAAAAAGGGAAAAAGAATTGAAAAATGAAGATATGCCCTTCTGAATCAACGTGGGGCATATTTTTGGCGTATGCAGTAAATAAACATTTACTTACGGAACAGGGATTTAAGAAAGGACAGGAATCACTATGGAAAAAATTTTGATCGTTGATGACAGTATCTTGCAGGCAGCCCAGTTAAAAACCATTTTGGAGGACGAGTATGAGATCACCACCGCGCATACGGCGGAGGAGGGGCTTAGCCTTGCCAGCACTGAAAATTATTCCCTGATCCTGCTGGATGTCGTGATGCCGGGGATGGACGGTTTTACGCTGCTGAAAAAGCTGCAGGAGGAGATCATTACCCAAAGTGTACCGGTGATCCTGATCACCAGCCTGACTGACATCGAGAACGAGCAGTATGGTCTGATCCTGGGGGCGGTGGATTATGTTACAAAGCCGTTCCACGCACGGATCATAAAAGCACGGGTCAATACCCATGTCAAGCTGTATAAATACCGGCGGCAGATCGAGCAGCAATCCATGACGGATCAGCTGACGGGAATCGCGAACAGGCGGAAGTATGAGGACTACAGTATTACGAAATGGAACGAAGCGATTCGCCTGCGGGTCCCGTTTACGATCTGTATGTTTGATATTGACCGCTTCAAAGTATACAATGACACATTCGGCCATCCCGCGGGGGATAAAGTCATTGAAGCGGTAGCAAAGACAGCGGCTGCGCATTTGAAGCGCAGTACGGATTTTCTGGCCCGTTACGGAGGAGAAGAATTTGTAGTGATCCTTTTGGGAGACAGCGCTGAGAAAGCATTTGCGCATCTGAAAAAGATCCGGCAGGAGATCGAGAATCTCCACATTCCTCATGACCCTTCCGTTTCCCAATGGGTCACGGTCAGTATCGGGGGCGTAACTGTCATGCCGCAGAGGGAAAGCTCCTATGACTCTTACTTAAAAATTGCGGATACGATGCTGTACGACGCGAAAAAAAGCGGCCGCAACAGAGTGATCTGGGCGGACGAGAAAATGAAGCAGCTGCATGAAAAATGATGTGTGACAGGATCAGGAGGTAAGAAGATGCGTCTATTTGGCCTATTTGGAAAGGGCAGCAAGGAACAGCCGAAGGAAAATGAACAGAAGACGGAAGAAAACAGCCAGGCGGAGATTACGGCTTATTCCGGTATGCGTGTAGAGGTAACGACCTTTGAAGGCGAGCTGCTTTTTGTCGCAAAGCTGGTGAACCTGCGGGAAAATCAGGCAGTGCTGCAGCAATATTCGGAGACGGAGCGTTCCAAAGAGATACTGCAGCAATATACCGAGGAGGAAGAAGACGGGAAGACGCAGGAAGCGGGAAGCGGCGCAAATGCAGGGCCGGAGTCCCTGGAAGTGGTATTTGCCAGGATGCTGGCGGAGCAGGCGGAGAAGGAGCAGGATTCGGAAGAAAAGAAGCAGAAGGAACCGCTCCATGTCAGGATCCGCGGGTACAATGACCACGAAAGAAAAGCGGTTTATATGGAGGGCTTCATTACGCCCGAAGAAAAACATACATGGAAGGTGGAAGAATTAACGGTTACCCGGATCGGAAATGACCGCGCCTTTTTCCGCCTGGAAACGAATCTTGACGCGGTCGTTACCACATTCGGCGGATTTTCCGCCAGGGAGCAGGACTGTAAAATGCTGAATATCAGTGTCGGGGGCGCCCGCATCCTCTCAGAGCAATTATATCATGAGGGGGATAAATTCCTGCTGAAGGTGCAGCTTCTGGAGGACAGGCCGATGTCCGTGATGTTCTGTGAAGTGCTGCGCGTCTTCGAGAGAGAAGACTCAAAATATGAATATGGCTGCCGGTTTTTAGAGCTGAACGAAGAGGATCAGGACAAGATCACCCAGAACATTTTTGCGGCCCAGCTTGCGGAACGCCGTAAAAAGCGGGGGCAGTGAGATTATGGGGCAGGGGGACGGGCTTAAAGCCCGTCCCTTGTCTTTCCGATACACGCATTCATCTTAAAATGTGTTTATGTCAGCTGTGTAATCTGTTGTTTCAGATTTTCCCGGGACACGTCTGGCCATGGTGTGATATCTAACACTTCTTCCCCCCGGCACGGTACAGATATTCCCCCACTGCCGCCGAAAGAACCGTTCCGATGATCTTTACCCACAACGCGAACCAATTTCCTGCGGCGATATCGTCCGCGAACATATAGTACAGGCAGATGCAGATACAGCCGAAGCAGAGGATCCCGCAGACCCACATCCCCGCGTTGCCGCCCGGTACCCTGTACACGCGTTTTCTCTCCGCGTCGCTGTAGCGCAGCCGGACCGCCGCCGCAAACATCACCAGATAGGGGATCATGAAGATTACAAGGCTGAAGGAAAAAATGTCCCAGAAAATGGCGTTTGCCTCTTCGCTCCCCAGCAGGAAATTCAGGATCAGGAGCACGGCGGAAAGGACTCCCATCACGATATAGAGATTTCCCGCGGTGCCGTATCTGCTCCTTGCGCCGAGAAAACGGTTCCGTTTGTCCAGCTCTGCCGCGATCAGGCTTTCATTTGCCCCCAGAGTCCAGGAGATCATGTTGGAAACCAGGGTCAGGCAGGACACGATCACCAGGATTCCCAGGATCGGTTTCTGGCCGGCGCCGAACACGGAGCACAGCTCTTCCAGCGCATAGTAAAATCCGTCCATGGTATCGATAGTTTCTGCCGGAAGCGCCGCCAGCATGCCGAAGGTGCCGATCACGTACAGGACGGTGATCGCAACGCCGGCCAGGATGGACATTTTCGGGATCGTTTTTTCCGGGGTGTCGATCTTATCGCCGATGGAACCGATCAGCTCAAATCCAAGCAGATTGTATACGATGATCGCCAATCCGGAGGACATATCGCTCATGGAGGTGATCTTAAAATCATCGATGGTAAATGCATTTGCCGGTCCGTTCTTGATCACATAGGCCGCGCCCAAGACTCCGAAGATCACGAGAATCGCCATTTTACAGATTGACGCAATGGACGTAAGAGTCACGGAAAGCTCCACGCCTCGGTAACCGATCCAGACAATGAGCCAGCTCATGATCAGGGAAATGGCCGCGATCACCCATACGGACGCGTCCGGGAAAAATGTATAGCTGAGCCAGTATGCGAAGGTCAGAAATACCGCCGGCATCCAGAATGCCACGTTGATCCAGTAAAACCAGCCCACCTGCACCCCAACATGCTCTCCGAACGCGCGGGTGCACCATGACGTGATCCCGCCCGCGTCCGGGTAGGTGCTGCCAAGCTCCGCGTTCAGCAGGCCGTAGGG
The DNA here is from genome assembly GCA_949893755.1 of uncultured Lachnospiraceae bacterium. Classification (GTDB taxonomy): domain Bacteria; phylum Bacillota; class Clostridia; order Lachnospirales; family Lachnospiraceae; genus Schaedlerella. The sequence continues at coordinate 55,075 of CATLCV010000004.1, forward strand.
TATGAAAAAAATGATTGCGAAAATGAGCCACATGGTAATGGATCTTACTCCCGCAAAGGCGGGCGCCCCTGCCAGGGAATCCAATACAAGGACACTGCATATTGTAAATAAAATGGTCTGTACCAGACTTACTTTTTTCTCCTGAGTTTCTCCCATGTTATTCCACTTCCTTTCCAGACTTATATATGAAAAGTAACGGGCGGTATGCCGCAGTCATACCCCGACATACCACCCTGAAAAAATCACTCTACTTCGTATCTGTTCAGTCTCCCCGCAGGTACCTTATTTCTTTTTTAATGCGGCGATCGCTGCCGAATCCGGCTGCTGCAATGCCATGCAATGGATATTTCCGCCGCACATGGACCATTCCCTGGTGTAGATCTTGATGATCTCCCGTTCCGGCATGATCTCTTTAAAGATCTTGCAGGCTACCTCATCCATGGGATCATCATACTGCGGTACAAGCAGGCCGCCGTTCACAAAGTAGCTGTTGATATAGGTGACAGCCAGCGGAAGCCCGTCCTCCCGGGAAGAAGCGCTTTCGGAAATATCAACGCCCTCGCTCTGCTCCTTGGAAATATGCAGCACTGCCGGGATCGGGATCTTGTGGATCTCAAATTTGCGCCCCTTCGCGTCTGTAGCTTCGCTCAGGATATCATACGCGGCTTTCAGATTGGGATACTGGGGATTCTCCGGATCGTCCGTCCAGGAAAGGGCGAGTACGCCGGGCCGGACGAAGAAGCAGACATCATCAATGTGGCCGTCCGTCTCGTCAAACGCCATTCCGTCTTTCAGCCAGATCACTTTTTCCAGTCCCATATATTGTTTAAAATATTCTTCGATCTCTTCTTTGGTCAGCTTCGGATTCCGGTTCTGGTTGAGGACACTGTTCTCGGTCACGATCAGGGTACCTTCGCCGTCGATCTGCATAGCCCCGCCTTCAAAAACCACCTTTCTCGCGTCATAGCGGTCATAATTTTCCAGGTCAAGGAGCTTAGTTGCAAATTCCTGATCACGTTTCCACGGGAAGTACAGTCCTCCCTCCAGTCCGCCGTAAGCGTTCCAGCCCCATGTGACACCGCGCATCTCGCCTTCGTCATTGATCACATAGAAGGGGCCCTTGTCCTGCGCCCAGGCATCGTCGATCGTCATCTCCACCACGCGGACCTCCTCCGGAAGACGCGCCCTGGCGTTCTCATACTGGTCCGCGGAACAGAAAACGGTCAGCGCTTCGTGCTTGATGATCTCCTTTGCCACTTCCACCAATACCCTCTGTCCGGGCTTTCCGCCGTCCCGCCAGGTATCCTGCCTCTCCGGCCAGATCAGAAAATCCTGTTTCCTCGGTAAAAATTCTGCGGGCATGTAAAATCCGTCTTTTTTGGGGGTGCTCTTAATTGTTCTCATACGATCGTGCTCCTTTCGGTCTGTTTTTTTCTTATAATTTATTATACTGAAATTTATGTTTTGCGCCATTACCCGCAGGCTTCCTATCTCAAAATGGTACCTTCTGTTTCAGGAGGGTACCCAAAAGTTCTATCAGGGATCCGGACAATTAATTATTCTGGAAATATGGCTTATTAACAGCGGACCGATTTACTATTTTCGTAAACAATGATAAAATAAATTCAGGGAGGGGCGAAATAAGATGATTACTTTAGATAACAGTCAGTGGAATCAATTGGACGAAATGATTCTGAATTTACATATACAGAAGGATGTCACTGCATTGCAGACGCAGATCCTGGAGCAGCTCGCGGTTTTGATTCCCCACCGGCGTTCCTTTTTCGACCTGTGTACCACGCAGAACGGGCAGCGGGTCTTTTTCGCGCCGGTTTCCCTGAATATGTCCGAAGAAGAGCTTGCTGATTATTACAAAAACTACCAGTACTCCGATTATGTGGCGTGGAGCTTTTCCAATCACAGCTCCACGATCTACCGCGATTCCGATATGATTGGGCGTTCTTTGCGGGAGAATTCGGATATTTATAAGCAGTGGATGAAGCCGATGGATATCTACTACAGCCTGGGATGCACGATCTTCAGCAGCAAGCAGCTTCTGGGATCCATTACCCTGTTCCGCAGCGAGCAGGAGGGGGATTTCACGGATTCCGAGCTGGGCATGCTGGAAGTGATCACCCGGCATCTCTCCGCGCACTTTACCTTCTTATGGCCGTATGGAATCTTTCCCAGTCTTACGGCTCATTTTGCAAATGCTGCTGAGAAGGGCGGGCTGAGCGCAAGAGAAAGCGAGATTGGCGAACTGATCGCGGCAGGACATTCCAATTCCGAGATCAGCCAGATCCTTTTCATCAGTGAGAACACGGTGAAAAAACATGTCAACAGCCTGTACCGGAAGCTGGGAATCACAAGCCGGACACAGCTTCTGCGGATGGTTTATGAGAAGATGAGCATTGCGGCAGCGCTGCCGGAGGAACAGGCGGAAAAATACGGCGGTCACAGAAAGTTCACAAAAAAATCAGCACTCCCTATTGACGAGTGCTGATTTGCGTGTTATAGTACAGATAGAACAAAGGAGAAGGAAAGAAAGGAACCGCTTAGAAGTCCCGTTTCCTTCCTGGTATAATCCGCAGGAAGTATCTTGATACGAATTATACGAAGCATCCCCGGTTCGAGTTAACAAGTTGTTTTTCATTAGAAAAGGAGCGATGACTTATGATGACACCCAGTATTTTTGGAGAAAATTTATTTGATGATTTATTTGATGGATTTTTTGATTTCCCCGCATATGACAACAGGACAATGGAGAAAGCACAGAGGAAGCTGTACGGACGCCACGCAATGCATATGATGAAGACAGACGTACAGGAGCATGATGACCATTATGAGGTAGACATTGACCTGCCTGGTTTTCAGAAAGAAGAGCTTTCCCTGGAACTGAAAGACGGATATCTGGTAGTCAGCGCGGCAAAGGGGCTCAGCAAAGACGAGGAAGATAAGAAGACCGGAAGGTTTGTACGCCGGGAGCGGTATGCGGGCAGTATGAGCAGATCGTTCTATGTGGGAGAAGAGGTAAAGCAGGAAGACATCCATGCCAAGTATGAGAGCGGGGTACTGAAGCTGGCGATCCCAAAGCCGGAAGAGAAAAAGCCGCAGGTTGAGGAAAAGAAGTATATTGCCATCGAGGGATAATGGCCCCTCTTTTAATAGATGAAGCAACGGATATACAACCCGGAGCGCGGGACAGTGCAGAAGCTGTCCGGCTCCGGGTTTTTGTGATTTGGATAAGAGGGGAAAATGGCAGGATACATTGACTGAAATGCTGCGTATGAGTATAATTAAAGAAAAAGTATTGTTAGAGATAACTCGGTAAAGAGGCAATGCGAGCCGGATATGACACAAAAAGCAATACAAAGTAAAGGAGACTGTTTTATGGACAAAAAAGCAATGTACAAGTTAACCTATGGATTATTCGTCCTGACCGCAAAGGCAGACGGCAAGGACAACGGCTGCATCATCAACACGGCCATTCAGGCGGCATCGGAGCCGAACCAGATGAGCATTGCAGTTAACAAAGCAAATTTTACCCATGATATGATCAAACAGACCGGAGAATTTACCGTATCGATCATCAGCCAGGATGCGGATTTTGAACTGTTCAAGCGGTTTGGGTTCCAGTCAGGGCGGGACGCGGACAAGTTTGCCGGCTTTGCCGCATATGAGACCGGGACCAACGGCATCCGGTATATTACGGCAGGTACCAATGCGTATATTTCTGTGAAGGTAGAGAAGACACAGGATCTGGGTTCCCATACGATGTTTATCGGGACCATCACCGATATGGAGGTTTTGAGCCAGACACCGTCGGTTACTTATGAGTATTATTTGAGCAATATCAAACCGAAGCCGCAGGCAGCAGGCAAGACGGAGAGCGGCAGGACGGTATGGCGCTGCCGGATCTGCGGGTATGAATATGTGGGGGCGGAGCTGCCGGAAGATTTTATCTGCCCGCTGTGCAAGCATCCGGCTTCGGATTTTGAGAAGGCGGTATCATAAAACCGCAGATACTGTGGTTCTTGCTCATTTATATCAATTAGTGCTTGAAAAGTAAAGGAAAGGCTTCTGACTCCGGATGCCTTTCCTTTTTGGAATCGGAGCCTATGTAAACAATGCGTCCAACGGCTCTGTCTTTTTGTACTGGACATATTTTCCTTTCACCGCCCGGCTCACGGTAGACACAGAGACACTCAAGTCCGCCGCGATGTCCTCCATTCCCATGGGCTTCAAGGAGTCCCGATGTATAAAATAATCCTCCTGCCGCGCCAAAATCGCTTCCATAACGCGGGTAATGGTTTTTCGCCTCTGCTCCACACAGCCGAACACAAACCTGGCCCGTTCCAGCCGTTCCTTGAAGTAAGCGGTGAGCTCGGGATCCGTCGCGTCCTTCATCATGTGGATGTAATAATCGCTGAACCGGTATTCCCCCATCCACTGGTCATTGATCTCCACGGTCCATTTTCCGCCCGGGCGGGACACGATGATATCCGGCACAACATAGGACGATTCCTCTGACTGGATGTCCATGAGCGGGCGGGGGTTCAGGCTTCCGATCAGGTGGATATATTCCTTGACCCGGATTGTGGAAATGCCCAGGCTCCGGGAGATGGTCCCGATCTGTCCGCTGACCAGCTCTGTCAGATAATCCCGCAGAAGCACGCATAATGTTTCATCGGCAAGATCCTTTGCCTCCAGCTGCCTGATCAGGCATTCCGCCAGATTCGGCGCAAAGATCCCCGCAGGCTCGAGCTCCCGCAGGACGGCAAGGCACTGATCCAGCTCCTCCTTCGGATAGCCGGACTCGGCGGAGAGCTCGCCGGTATCATGGGTGAAAAATCCCTTCTCGTCCAGACAGTCCACCAGATAGCTCATCATTTTCATCTGCTGTTTGGAATAGTCCTTCCAGTTCAGCTGTCCCAGAAGGAGTTCCTTTACCGGGTCGCCGGATCTGGCCGAAAATTCCTGCTCAAAATGTTCCCTGTCGTCAGGATTGCCGGGGTGCTGGTCTGCATAGGAAGTCCCGGCATCGGACTCAGAGAACTTTTCAATGCTTGTCATCAGGTCGTTTTCCCGCTGCTCCGCACGCTCCAGCAACGGGTTTTCCAGATATTCATTTACCATAAAATCCTCCAGCTCCTGGTTGGTGAGCGAGAGAATATCCAGGGACTGTACCTGACCGGCGGACAGGACCTGCTTCTGCTCGGCGGCGGTGTAATTCGTTAAATCCATAGGCTTCCTCCGTAATTTGTATTTTTCGTTTTGTTTCTCTTTTTTAGTATGATTCCGCTCTTTTTTGTCCTATGTATCTGCTCAGGATCTTCACAGATACGTAGGAACTGCTTTTGTATCTTAAATAAGTATACGAGAAAACTCTGCCATTTACAATACGATAACGAGAAAACTTTTAGTTATACTGTGCGGCAGATTTATCTGGCGCGCAGTATACTTCAAAGCAACTTCAAAATGCGTTTGAAGTGTTTGAACTAATTGAATTTTACGAGCTTACGGAAAATACATATGTTTATTTATGGCAGCGTAGTAAATTAATCCTGACAGGATTAAAATTCATTTGATTATCTTCTATAATATGGATATACTTAGCAGCTGCGGATCAGGAAACGGATATGGAGGCAATATGGAGAATATTTTTATATCGGATATCGCAATAGAAAGTGTCAGGCACTTGAAAAATATTACGATACCGCTGTCAGGCGGGGAAAGAAAGCATTTGATTCTTACAGGAAAAAACGGAAGCGGAAAGACGAGTGTACTGGAGGCGCTGTCTGATTATTTAAATCTCCGAATTACCTCCGAAGAGGTGGCAGATATATTGAGCCAGTTAAACGGACTTCTGCAAGACCCGGAAACCAGGCGGGAGAAAAAAAACTGGATTGAATATCATGAAAAAAAATTGGAAAAAGCGGGCGCCGCAAAAACAGGCGTAAAACTACAGTTTAATTGTCAGGAGGAATTACTGAGAGACCGCTTTAAAGAAGGAGAATTTGTTTTAGCATACTATAAAGCAGAGAGGGCATTTCGTGCAGAGCAGCCAGGCCATATTGAAAAGGTAGAGCTGAAAGATATATATACGATGGAAGAGACGCCGCGGCAGGAATTTATAAAATATCTGGCGGATCTCAAGGTGACGGAAGCATTGGCCAGAAGTAACAGAAAACAGGAAAAAGCAGAAGCAATTGCAGAATGGTTCGCGAAGTTTCAGGATTTGCTGCAGAAAATATTTGACGACTCATCTCTTGAACTGATATTTGAAGAAGATACATTTTCATTTTCCATAAAGGAAAAAGACAGAGAAGTTTTTGACTTCAATACATTGGCGAGCGGCTTTGCGGCGGCTTTGGATATCATCTTAGACGTAATGATGCGAATGCAGAAAAGCAAGGGACGGATATTCGATTTCAACATGCCGGGAATTGTTCTGATTGACGAAATCGAGACTCATCTTCATCTTGAACTGCAGAAGAAGATACTGGATTTACTGACAACAATATTTCCAAATATCCAGTTTATCATGTCTACGCATTCGCCTTTCATATTGAACAGCCTGTCCAATGCAGTGATTTATGATCTGGAAAAAAGGATGCTCGTACAAGATGGGCTGGCGAATATTCCTTACAGCGGCATTGTTGAGGGATATTTTAATTCCAGCGAACTGTCATATTCGTTAAAAGAGAAATATGAGAGATATAAGATACTTACTCAGAAACATGACCTGTCAGATGATGATTTTGAGGAGATTGCGCAACTGGAAATGTATTTGAACGAGATTCCGGATTACCTGGCGCTTGGCATTACCACAGAATACCAACGGATCAAAATGGAATTTGAGAACAGGGAGGACCTTTGATGGTTAAGGTAAAACGTACGTTTCCGGCCCCTGCGAAGTAATTAATAAAAAGAATACGGGGTTGAGAGATTGCAAAACGGAGATGAGATTTCAGGAGCTTACCAGGGAAATGAATCTGCTGTATGATAATCTTGAAGAAATAAAAAAGCACCCGGATTCTAAATTCGTTTTGAGAAAATTGAAAGCATTGCTGAGGAGAGAATCGGCATTTGCGGCATTTAAAAGGGAGTATATCCGGGAACATGCAGAGCGTTTCCCTCAGCTCAGGCAATATATTGAATGATACAATGAGTTACTGTTTGGAAAGTGGTAAGGAACTGTGCAAAAATAACTGGCCTTTTTTTGCGCAGTTCCTAAGCTCCTTACAGCGTGAACTCTTCACCGAGTTACTTTCAGTATAATTCAGCCCGCCAGATACAACCGATACAATGCGCCCAACTCCCGGATTTCCCGCATCAGCCTTCCCTTCTCCTTCTGGAAATCCCGGCGGGGCAGAAGCGCAATCCGCTGAACCACGGCAAAATTCAATCCGCAGATCAAGGAGATCGCGGCATCGGGATCTAAATCCTTTTTCAATTCCCCCTCCTGCTTTGCCCTTATCAGCAGATCGGTGAAAAATCCGGTAAGCCTGTCCGCATGAGGACGGATAAGCTGCGCCATGGCTTCCATGGTATCGGGCGTTTCCTGATTCTGTGAATGCATTTGAAATAAAAGCAGCAGTGACAGCTCCTCCTGATGCTCCATGGCGTCCGCAAAAAAATCCTCTATAAACCGTAAAAAGTCGTCCAGAGCATTTTCACCGGATGAAAAATTTTGATATACAGGCGTCCACTGCCCGAGGATCTCCTTTTGCAGCGCCAGCAGAATATCATCACTGTTTTTAAAATATTTGTAAAGCGTGACCGCAGAAATGTCCAGTGTACGGGCCAGCTTTTGGATATTGAAGGAATCCATTCCCGCGGCAAGGATCATGGCACGGGCGGCATCTAAAATTTCTTCCCGCCGTTTTCGGCGGATCTGTTCAAAATAAGCGGATTGATCCATTGTAATTCTGTCCTTTTCATTTTTCTGAGGTGTCTTAACATATAAATTCAAAGGGAATAGCCGGTATATCTGCCTGGTTGTACAGATTGACCAGATACCACCGGGTCCGCGCGAATTCTACAGAGACCTTCCCAGTTCCTTCCGGAAGCAGGATCACCAGCTTCTCACCTTCCACATCAGCGTCAACTGGAATTTCCTCTCTGCGGTCTGCGCCGCCTTCCGCATCAGCCGCAGCCAAACACTCATCTCCGTAGCCTGCCCCATGCCCGGCTTCTTCACAAGCAGACTTCCCTGCGCCGCATATTTCCGCCGGATAGACATGCAGTGCCTCCACTACACCGCCCTTGACCTTCAGCCCGCCCTCCGCGTTCTGAAACGCGATCTCTATGCGGCTGCCGTCCCGCCGAATGCTCTCTGCCGTGGGCGCATCGCATAGCAGTGATTCTCCGTATACATGTCCTCTCGCCAGAAGCGCAAGGCGTTCCCCTACGACCTTTTTGTCCTTCGGATGAATGTCCATCCGCTCGCCCGCATCAGAAATAGAGCATAAATATGCATTGCTTACGGTTTTCGCAGCCATTTCCTGACAGCTTCGGATCGTCATGTAATCCCGATTTCCCGGACCGTCCAACAGCCAGTTTTCCCACCCCGGAAGCTGCACGAACAGGAAGGGAAGCTCTGCATCTTTCCAGAGCGCGCGCCAGTCCCCGATCAAAGCGGCCAGCATGTCCCGGTACAGGCACTGCTTCCCGGGCTCATCATCACTTTCGCCCTGATACCAGAGGAATCCGCGGATCCCATAGGGGGCGATCGTTTTCAGCATATGCTCATACAGGGAGCCCGGAATTTCACACGGCATCATACATTCCAGATAGTCCTCCGTGCCGGCCGGCATGTTCTGAAAGAAATCCACCAGCTCTTCGGGGCTGAGTGTTCTTGGCAGCACGGTTTCCCCGAAAGGATCCCCAAAGGGGTCTCCCCTGTGGTTCATCGGATTGCCGTGCTGATTTTCCCAGTATTCCTCCATATCCATTTCTGCGATCCGGTCCTCGTACATCTGCATCCACGGCTTTCCCGCGCGCTCCACGCTTTCCGCGGACATCCAGGCGCAGGATCGTGTCCCGCCCCAATTGCATCCGATGATCCCCACGGGAACATCCAATACGCGCTCGATCTCCCGTTGAAAATAATATCCGACCGCGCTGAAATATTCCAGATTTTCCGGATCCGCTTTCCGCCAGAGCCCCATCCTGCTGTAATCAAATTCCTCTGCCTGTCCGTCATAGCTGACCTCCGGCACATCAAAAAAACGGACCCTCGGGTTGCTGCAGTTCTTCAAGGCTTCCGCCCGGTGCTTTTCATAGCGCATGTGAAATTCCATATTGGACTGCCCGCCGGCAACCCAGACCTCACCCACCGCGACCTGAGAAAATGTGATGGTCTCCGGCTCACCTGCCGCCGAAACAGAGCGCAGTACGAGCTCTTCCTCATCGGAGGCATCCAATGGGGGCAGTGTCAGCGTCCAGTTGCCGTCCGCATCCGCAGCGGCTTCCCCCTGCCTGCCCTGGATCTCCCCGCGGATCGTCTCTCCCTGCACGCCGGTCCCCCAGATGACGACAGGCTTGTTCCTCTGTAAAATCATTCCGTTTTGAAATATTGCTGCTGGTTTCATCCTTTTCCTCCTCTGAATCCCCATGAAGCAGTAATGTGCTTGCATGGTGTAAAATGAATTAATACTATATTAACTCGTTTTCTGGGAATTTGCAAGAACAAAGAGTTTCACATGAAAACTCTTTGCTGTAAAGAAAATTTTCTAACTGTACATTGCAAAACCACAATCATCAAAGGGAGTGAGAAGCACATAAAAGACCAGAATCCACATCAATCAGATTATCACCCCGTCATTTTCTGCCGATAAAACTATATACACTTACGGCAGAGTTATCTGACGTGCAGTATAAAAATATCCAAACGTATAGTTGGAAGAATATGCGAAGGAGGCTACCGCCATGAAGACATGCACTTGCTATCATTCTACAGGATGCCAGCCGATCCGCCCATGGAGGGAGCAGATCTCTGCGGAACAGATGGAGCGGATCCGGAAAGCATTTCCCTCTGTAAAGCCCACAAACGAGGAAGCCCTGGCAACCCGGGCGGATGCCGTGGAACAGACTCCTGCAAAACCGAAGCACGCAGTCATCTCGCGCGGCCCGGTGACGCCGTTCCATACAGGCTATGCCCGTATCGATAACGCGATCACGGATGCGCTGAGAGGAAAGAGCCAGGAATTGAAGGACGGCGTATATGATATCATCCGAAATGACCTTCTTCCCCATAATGTCCATGGTCTGGAAGAGGAGGACCGGCTGGCATTGATCGGGCTGGGGGTTGAGAAGGCGGAGTACCTTGCCGATCAGTATATGGACGGCGCAGCGAAGTCTTCCTTTATGGAGGCGATCCGTTCGATCGCCAGGATTGGGACGCAGGGGACCCGGGTCGGCTCCTGTGAGATGGAGTACAACGTGAAGCATTCCATGGCCATTGACGGCAATGGTTATATCCATGAGGATATCTCGGGAGAAGTTCTTTATTCGATGCAGCGGGAAGATCCAAAGGCTTATGAGACTTATCAGGCTCTGGAAAAATCTTCGGGAAACGGCAAACATGACGCAGCAATCTTTTCCATGAAATGGTTTCTGGCAAATATTTCCGCATTGGTCAGGAACCGGCCGGGATATGAAAAGCAGCAGGATGAGAAGTATAAGAAGCTCCAGACGGTAAAGCTGGATCAGACATTTGCCGGTGCGGATACTTCAGGGAAGGAGCAGTTCCTAGCGTCCCTGACAGAGAAGCTCCTGGCAAATAAAAACCTGCAGGTGAGCTTTTTCCTGGACCGGATCGCGAAGATGTCGAACGTATCGGGGAGTTATCTGCTTGCAAGGCAGATGGTTTTATGTGCGAAGGCATAAGGAATCCGGAAGAAAAACCAGGCCGAAGCAAGTAAACTTGCTCAGCCTGGTTTTTCATATTGCTGCTGTTCTGAATTGCTTGCACACATGATGCAGGATCAGAACCGGGAAGAGGACGCAGGCCGCCATCATCCCAGCGTCTGTCACTGCGAATGTTATAAAAAATGACTCCTGCCCACCGATCCGTAGGGCAAGCTGTGCGATTCCAACCGCAGCCAATGCCGGACATCCCTGCCGCATCCCTTCCTTCATCACCATCCAATACATCTCTTTCCGCCGGATTCCGATCTTATGCATGATCGAAAATTCATTTCTCCTGCTGAGCAGGCTGGAAAAGACGGTATTAAAATAAATGATCAGGCCGATGGACACAAGGATGGTCAGAAAGAAACCATGCAGGATCCGCTGGTTTCGGTCCGAATCCAGGAATTTTTGCATCTGCCGCGCCGCGCTGTGGAAAATATACCCGTAAGAATCCGCCAGACGTTCCAGGCGGGATGAAACTGCCGCTTCCTCCCCGTCCTCTGTCCATACATTGACGACCTGCCGGTACAAGCTGTCCGGAAACAGGCGTGCGGTTTCCCTGTCCACGATTATAATATTTCCTCCCACATGGCTCTCGGACAGCATGATATTCTGGGTGGACAGCAGCTTGATGCGTGCCTGACGGCATTCGTTCTTTGTTTCAGCTGCGATCAACTCCTCGTCATATAGGGTAAATGTGTCCCCAATCTGCAGATTCAGCGTTTCGGCCAGAGTTCCTTCCATTACAGCCGCATGTCCGTCCCTTTTTTTATCATAGGACGGGATCAGGGCCTTCATATCATCCACTGCCGCCAGAACTACGTTGTACAGACACTGCGGCTTTCCGTCGATCATCTGCTCCGTTTCCGACAACATTTCATAATAACCGGCGTCAGCGTTTAAGTCCTGCTTTTCTTCGCATAAAAAGATCCCCCTGTCGTAGCTGAATGCATAACCCTGTACCTGTCGGATGCCCGGAAGCCCTTTGATCTCCTGCATGGCCTGGTCAGATATGGAAGGAATATCCGTGTCCGGCATCGACATACTTTCAAAGATGCTGCCCGCTGTGAGCTGCAGATCCCCCGGAACATACTCCTTCACGGAAAGAATGCCCTCATCGCTGTGGTTGTCCTGGATTCCTAACACGCTGATCAGGATGGCCGACATTGATAAGATCATCAGCGCGGGAAGCACCCTCCGGGCCGGCTTGCGGCTGGGCGGATGAAACCACTTTAGACGCCTTGTAAAGGCTTGCCTGAAAATTGCAAAGGACGGTTTGCAAGCTGTAAAGTCCGCCCCATAAGCGGCCGGCTTCCGCAGGGCCAGGACAGCCCCGGGGAGGAGGACCAGCAGGAGCAGAAGGCCCGTATCCCGGACACTGCCCCAGGACAGGCCGGGGGAGACCAGGCTGCCTGCGTCGTAAGTTTCCGTGAAGGTCTTCATCATTTCACTGTAAACAGCCCGATTGACAAGAGAACCTGCCAGAATCCCTGCCGCAAAACCGATACAGACAAGGATCAGAAATTCCGTTCCTACAATCTTCTGCAGATCCCTTCTCTGAAACCCCATATGTCTCAAAGCCGTAAAATCCCGCTCCTTTTCCAAAAGGCGGTTGGAAAAAATGTGCCAGATCACCATGGCGCAGATCAGCCATACGGCGGCATTCATGAGCCGGTTTTGCTTTTCCAGAGTCCCGTTGGAATCGACAGCATCCGCAAGCAGGAAATTTTTCCGCACCTGTAAGGTTTCCAGAGCCTCCCCTTCATAGCCCAGATATGCATTGAGCTGATCAATGGATTCCTGGATATTTTCCTCATTGCAAAACCGGACCGCGGCATCCACGGATCCACCCATTTCCCGGATCACCGAAGCCGCCAGTTCCTCCGAAACGTATCCCATCCTGCGGTCCGCGAATCCGGTTTCCGGCTGGACCGTCCCGACAATGGTGAGAGTGAGTCCCGGGATCAGGCGTATCACATCCCCGGTGTCCGGATCCGTGGCTGTCAGGTCAGCGGAGACCGTATCTCCCAGAGCCAGGCCGTACCGTTCCATATAATTTTCCGTAAATACCACTTCCTGCTTCCCTTCCGCCCAGCGTCCGCCGGCCACCTGCTTGATATTTCCGTCGGCAACGTCCGCGCTTAAGTCCCGGAAGCTCTCATCGATATAGTCAAAATAGGTTCCATCCGCCGCGCGCCCCAGATGAAAATGCATCCCGGCGTTCCCCACAAGCTCACAGTCCCGGAGCTTCCGGAACTCCGCCTCCGAAATATCAGAATACAGGGCATGCTGGTTCCCTTCCAGCGCTTCCGCGTTCCACCTGTTTGCCGTCCGGACATTGAGAAAAAGCTGGTTCCCCACCAGAAGAAATACTGTGACAAAGCAGAGGAACAGGCTGGTAAGAACGGTGCTTTTCTTGTCCTTTCGCAGATACCCTGCTACGACAGTCATCACTTTGTATTTATCCATGTATGATCTCACCATCCTCCAAACGCAGGATCCGGTCTGCGCCCTTTGCCAGATTTTCATTGTGTGTGACGAGCAGGATGCTGGTTCCGTATGTTGCGGCCAGGCTTGTCAGCAGTTCCATGACAGTCCGCTCCGTTTTCGAGTCCAGATTTCCCGTGGGCTCGTCCGCCAGGAGGATGGAAGGGCGATTCACCAGTGCCCGTGCGATGGCGGTCCGCTGCTGTTGTCCTCCGGATAACTGATCCGGATAAAATGCTTCAAACCGGGCAATTTCCAGCATGCGGAGAAGCTCTTTTACATACTCCTCGTCCGGTTTCAGCTGGGGCAGCCGGATATTGTCAATTGCAGTCAGCGACGGCAATAACTCATAGGCCTGAAAAATGAACCCGATCTTTTCCCGGCGGAGTAGCGTCCGCTTTTCCTCGGTCAGGCCGGAAATGCTGACGCCGTCGATGAAAACGTCTCCCTCCGTAGGACAATTCAGGCCCGCCAGGATATGGAGTAGCGTTGATTTTCCCGAGCCGCTGCGCCCCAGCAGGGCAATGAACTCCCCCTGGCGGACCGTCAGGGAGACGTCGTGCAGCGCCCGAAACGATACCGTATTTTGACGGTATATTTTAGAAATGTGATCTGCCCTTATAACTTCCAATGAAAAAACCTCCTATAAATGTTATATTTTTTAAACTGTACGGTTGCCAATCTAAACTCTCAGTTTTATTGCAAACCGTACAGTTAGAATATTTCCAGCTGTGCGGTTGGATGCTCCAAGGAGCATCCAACCCACTTATCCATTCGCAAAAACCGTGCTGACGCACTCTTGCGTCTGCTAACGCAG
>CATLCV010000005.1 GCA_949893755.1 uncultured Lachnospiraceae bacterium
CTCATTCAGCATATTGGTAAGACTTTTGAGCCAAAGATTTTCCTCTGCGGATAACTTTTTTGTGATCAAAATCTGAATGGGAATCAGATCTCCGTATACATAATAAATTCCCTTTTCTTTTTCTTCGACCCGATATTTTTCTTCACGGGCCTGTCCGTCTCTTTTTTGATGATCAGCACATCAATCTCCATCGGTTTTGTGCCCAGCTGATGCTCATTTTCAAACACCAGGTTGTCCGCGTCTTCTGCCAGTTCCATCTGGATTCCGGCGAAAAACGCAGGATGCCAATACGTTGCATCGTTTTCTTTTTTCTTCTGCTCCATAGAAAACCTCCTTATTCTGTTTTTGTCAGGAGATTTTCAATTCCGTTTCAGAAAACCCCCTGCTTATCTGGATAAAAGCACGAATTTTCTGAAAGGACAGGGGATGAAATCCCTTGTATGATATGTCTGAGATATAACGGAATCTGAGATTCCGAAATAATGGAACTTTTAGAAAATATGCTTTCCCTCATTCTAGCATAATTTTCCGGGGAAACCAAGATAAAATCAAAATTTATGGGTTGGATTTGCAAAAACCGCACAGTTGGAAAAATTTATTTTCATATCATTTACGCCGGGTTATAATAAGTGTGAACGTGATCTTATATGACCGTTTGTGCCGAGAACGGCATGAGCATGAGTATGTCCCGGGCGGGTAGCCTGTCTGCAACCGGGAACTACGGGGCGGATCAGATGGCGGAGACCTGTGAGATCCGGGCTCATATTACGAAAGAGGAGAACCAGGTTCTTCTGCAGGTGTCAGACAGCGGGAAGGGAATGACAGCGGAGTAGCTGCAGTCGGTCCGGGATTTTACATTTCAGCCGAAGGGAAATGGGATCGGCCTGAAAAATATCAGGGATTGTCTGTCGCTGATCTACCATGAAGAAAGTCAGTAGCCAGGCAGACATATGGATTCAGGAAAGGAAAACAAAAGAGATGACAGAGAAAGAACAGACAGGAAGCAGGCAACCCGAAACCGTGGATTTATTTATGTTCATGGGACAGTCCAACATGGCGGGACGGGGGATCGTGACCCGGGAGCACAGCCAGGGCGCCCCTGCACTTATTCAAGGCGCAGGGTATGAATATCGGGCAGTGTCCGCTCCGGGCAGGCTGCATCCCATAGAGGAGCCCTTCGGACGCCTGGAAAACTGCCGGGGAGGCATTGACGATAGAGATATGAAGACCGGCTCCATGGTGACGGCCTTTGTGAATGCCTATTATGAAAAAACGGGGATTCCCGTTGTGGGTGTTTCGGCTTCAAAGGGCGGGAGCAGGATCGACCAGTGGCAGCCGGAGGGGGATTTCCTGAATGACGCCATAGCCAGGATGAAGGCGGCGGCCGCATTTCTGGATAACAGCCATTATTGGATCAGGCACCGGTTCATGCTCTGGTGCCAGGGAGAATCGGACGGCGACATCGGCAAATCCAGAGAACAGTATTGCCAGGAATTTGAACGGATGCTTGACGCCATGCAAAAGGCCGGGATTGAGAAATGCTTTTTGATCCGGATCGGGCAGTACAATGGCTCCGGGGAACAGGATTACGGCGAGATCCGGGCGGCTCAGGAGTACATTGCGCGGACCAGCGAGCATGTGGTCCTGGTCTCCGGCCTGTTTGTCGGGATGCGGGAACGGGGACTGATGAAGGATGAGTTCCATTATTACCAGGAAGCCTACAACCTGGTGGGCCAAGAAGCCGGGGAGAATGCGGGGGAAACGGTCCGGACTGCCGAAAATCATTGAGCTGCCGGCACGCGGTTTGAATTGCCGAAAAGCCGTAAAATAAGGGAACATATACGCCTTTCAGGAGGAATTAAATGTCCCGGCAGCAGATAACCGGGACATGGTGTTGATACGTTTCTACGTGACGACAGATGCAAGCAGCTCTCAACCAGCCGGGCAGCTATGCCTGCCTCTGCAAAAACATGTTCCCCCCGGTTCACATTTCAGAAGATACGATTTCCGCACTGTCGATATGCTTCATCCGCATACCGCCCATGCCCCGGCTGCCGTCCCCTGTCCGGATATTTCGGAATACGACATCCCGCAGATGGTGTCCTTCCTCCGCGAACCCGCACAGCTCCGCCAGTCCGCAGGGCTCTAAGCAGCCCGTTTCTTCGTTCAGGCACTGCCCCGTGATCTCCAGATCGGAAAAAAGCAACCGCTCAAATACCGGAGGGGTGTCCGCCGGGGGCCCATCGTCATTGTATGTGACCGAATGGACCAGAATCCGCGGCACAGTACAGCGGGATGCGGAAATCTCCCGGACATATCCGCCCCGCTTCCTTGTCCCTTTGATCTCAATTCCGTAAGCGGAATTTCTGAGGTCGCAGTTCCAGATCTCCACATCCTGGATTCCGCCGGATATTTCGCTGCCGATGGCAAAGCCGTGTCCGAACAGGCATTTACAGTCGAAGATCCGGATATGCTCACAGGGGCGGCCGATCTGGTTCCCTTCCGGATTTTTCCCGGATTTGACCGCCACTGCATCATCTCCGGTATCAAAGGTACACCCGAAAATGACGCAGTTTTCGGAGGAATCAGGATCCCAGCCATCCCCGTTCCAGATATTTCGGGAATAAAAGCTGCAGTCATAGGTCAGGATGTTCCGGGAATAGATCATATGGACGTTCCAGCAGGCCCCGTTTTTGAGGGTAATGCCGCTGATGGAAATATTCTCGGCATTGCAGATGTGGAGCAGCCTGGGGCGGATCCGTCCGGGGATCGTATTTTCATTTTCATATTCCCTGATTTTTGTTCCAAGGGATTCCAGATATGCGTTCAGGCGTCCCCGTTCTTCCGCGATCACCCGCTCTGCCAGCTGCTTTCCGCCGCCCTCAATGGCGCCCTCTCCGCGGATCACAACATTGCGGAGCGTGCAGCCCGAATCATGGTCCAGCTTTCCCAGGTTCAGAAGCCCGCTAAGCGTCTCCAGCTCAATCCCTTCAAACCGGCTCTTCACCCGCGGCAGATAGTCCTCCGGGTTTGCGGAGCCTTTCAGCACGGCCCCTTTTTCCAGGTACAGCTCCATATCGCTGTGAAGCCGCAGGGCCCCGGTCAGAAAGCTGCCTGACGGAAGATAAACGGCCTGCCCCGGGCCGCAGTCGTCAATCGCCCTCTGCAGGATTGCCGTATTCAGCGTAACACCGTCCCCCGCGGCAAAATAGGGAGCCTTTGTGACATCCAGGCGCTGCTTTTTCAGTTTCGCCGTGCAGAAGGTTTTTACCTCCGCAAGCGTCCTGCCCTCCCGAACCGCGCACAGGGTGACCGCATACGTATGTCCCGGCTCCAAACCGTCCAGTCGATAGTGGCTTTCGCATGTTTCCCCTGCCAGCCTTCCATTGCTCCGGATCTGGTAAATGTCTCCCGCTTCGGAATGCTCCGGAAGCTCCCAGTAGAGCATTGCAGAATCTTCCTGAGGATCGCAGTACACCTCGCGGAAGCGGAACTGCTCCGCGCGCCGGAGCGTGTCCGTGATAAACGGCACATAGAATTCCCGGATGGCTTCCAGATTCGGATGGGTTCCGGTGGGATGCTCCCCGGGAGCCGGAAGACCGTCCTTTAGAATATCAAAAGAATATTTCCGGCACATTTCCGCATCCGACGTATCCAGCCTGCAGTCATCATAGAGGTTCGCGACGGTCACGCCCATGGATGCGCAGACGGACAGCTCGATTTTGTGGAGCGCTTCCTGCACGGCTCTGTCCCGGTATCCCAGGCGGTGCACTGCCGTGTAGATCACCTTCGCCCGGGGCCAGTTTTTCTGTATGGCTCGGACCGTCTCCCGGAACGCGTCCGCAAATGTGCCGCCCCTGCCCCCGTCCCAGCCCCTGCTGTCCGGATCCCCCAGCCGCTCCAGAATCGGTTCATACGCATCATTCGTCCCACCGTCGAACACCACATAGTCCGGGTCATAACCGTGGAGCTCCTCCGCGGCTGCCCGGACCTGTTCCAGGATAAGCCCGCCGAGCCCGTCCGGGCCGACCGGGGTGCCGGGCATGATACATGCCCCGTTGTTGGCATATTTCCGGATCTCCATACCCTCCTGCTCTGCGGCAAATTCCATAAATCCCGCTTTTTTATACAGATGTCCGTCGATGATGCTGTCACCGAATGTAATTACCTTTTTTCCAGTTAAAATTCCCAAGAGTATCTCTCCTTTTTTTGTGTGCTTCCAACCTACTCATCCATTCGCAAAAACCGTACAGGCGGATATTTTTTCATCAGCCGGAAAATCTCCGGGTCCGGCAGGTGATTTTCTGTCATAAGGATCAGCATCACCCGGCGGTCCTCCTCGGAATAAGTCAGTTCCCTCTGCCAGGTATGGAAATCCGGCCCGTCGTCCAGGTTGCGGATATAGCTCATGTATCCGGCCAGCACCCATGCCGACTGCTTCACATCCGCCAGGCACTCATTGGCATAAAACCCGCCCCATTTTCCATGTTCCCTGGCGCGCATCGCACCGTCGGCGGCAAGGTATTCCTCCCTCGCCAGCCCCGCGTAATAAAACGCCGTTTTATACTGTTCCCTTCCGGCTTCCAAAAGGCTTTCGCAGAGCAGGCAGGCGCCGCTGTAGCAGTGGAATAAAAGCTGAGCCTGGAGCATCAGGGAATCCCGGAACAGCCTTCTCGGGGCTCCGCCTTGGATCTCGGTATCCTTACGCGCGCACAGGTCCAGAAAGCTCCGGTAATTCTCCCTTCCCACGCGGCAGATGTCCCGGTATCGGAGGACCTGCCCTTCCAGGCTTTCGGCATCCGACATCCACAGAAGATCCTCCGAGGCAGCCTTTGTATGCTTCATATAACGGGAGATCAGAAGGCGGCCCGGATGGGCGGCAAACTGCTCCCCGGCATGGTCATCCTCATTGGGGCCGTAGGATACCGCATTAGTATGATACTCCCGCAGGCAGTCCGCCACAAGCCGGGCATTTTCTTTTCCGTAATAAATCCTTCCGAAATCCATGCGGTGCTCTTCGATATCTGCGCTTCCCTGCTTCCATATTTTTGCGATCAGATCCAGATAATAAATATGGGGCTTTACGTTGGAGCAGTTGACGAGCCAGTAATCCCCGCAGCCCCTCTCCAGCGCGCGGAGAAGCTCACTCTTTACAAATTCCGGCGGATTGGGCAGCAGGGTGATATGATTGGCTGCCTGCAGGTCATAAAAGGACACATGATAATAGATTCCTCCACGGCCCGGATCCCCCTCCTTGGGAAGGGAAGGGATCCTTGGATTGTGGTTCCACTGCCGCCGGGTTACCATTTTCCCGAAACCATTGTCCGCCCAGATCTTGATCACATCGTCGGGAAGGTCCAGAACCCCCTGCTGATAGAGCTCCATCGTTTCCCCGTACAGGTTCGTACAGCATACCGCGTCCGGCCGTGCCTCCCGCACCAGATCGTACTGGATTCGGATCAGGCGGCTGATGAGCTGTCCCCGTTTTTTCGGGGCATCGTAAGCCGGATCGTCATCCCAGAAGGGCCGGTCCCCCTGCCCCCGGAATCCCAGATTCCAGATCACATTCAGATCCCGCTGCTGTTCGATCCCGTCCCGCCAGAGCTGCCGGAAGCGTTCCCCGTATTTGTCATAGGACGCCTCCAGCTCCGGGTACGCGCGGGAAAACATTTCCGCTCCCAGCGGCTCCGCATGGTGGTGGGTGACATACAGGCCCATATCCGAGGCAAGCTTCCTGTACTTCCTTGAATTTCGATCTGTTCCCGGGATCACCAGATTGCCCCCCAGCCGCAGCAGAGCTTCGAAAACCATTTCCCACGGCTTCTCTTCACTGTGGTCTACCCGCCATTCCTTGAGGAGCACTTCATCGTTGACAAACCATCCCCGGAACCGGACAGCGTAAGGCTCTGAGAGCACCCTGTAATCCTCCGGCACCGGGTATCCATCCCTTCTGGATATCTGCTGGTCATTCCAAAACCAAAAATCCGTGATCCCGAGGAGCGACCTGCTGATCTCATAGATCCCGTATACAAAGCCAAGGCTGCTCCCTGCCCGGAGCAGGAGCCGGTTCCCGGCCGGATCAGCCTGGAGCAGGAAACGCTCCTCTTCAAGCTCCCCCTGCTCCAGGACCAGGCAAAGGCCCGGATGCTCCGTCTCTTTGCACGAATTGCCGATATCCCGCCGCAGATGCCCGAGTGCATGCTCTACGGAAGGAGTATGTATCTCTGATTCAATCCGCATATTTCTATTTAGTTCCATCATCTTCTGATCCTTCCTGCTGTTTTCAGGAACTGCCCCTAAATAACTTACAACTATGACTCATCTGAACTTATCCTGAGCCATAGTTGCAAGTTTGTGCCAGTTCTTTATCCTTTGATCCCGTCCATCGCGATCCCCTCTACAAGATACCGCTGGAAAATGATAAAGATGACCAGCGTGGGAAGCAGGGACAGCAGGGACATGGCGAACAGCGCGCCGTAGTTATTATAGGTATTTGGATCCAGAAACAGGTTCAATGCCAGCGACAGGGTAAAGCGGTCTGTCGTATTCATGAAGATCAGGGGCTGGAAAAAGTCCTGCCAGATCCAGTAAAACGCGAAAATGGATGCGGTCATGAGCGCCGGCTTTACAACCGGAACCAGGATCCGGAACAGGATCTGGATCTTTCCGCAGCCGTCGATCTCCGCCGCCTCGTCCAGCTCCACAGGGATGCCCCGGAAAAACTGTACCAGCATAAAGATGAAAAATGCCGTTCCGAAGAACCATGGCAGTACGAGGGCGATCCTGGTATCGATCAGATTCATTTTTTTCAAAATAATATACTGGGGCACCACCATGACCTGGGAGGGGATCATCAGTGTCACCATGACGCAGGAGAACCAGAAGCCCCCGCCCCAGAACCGGATCCTGGTAAATGCGTATGCTGCCAGAAGCGAGATGAATACACATCCGGCCATGGCCGCCACCGTGACCAGCACGGTATTTCCAAGGAACCGGAGGAAGGGTACGCCGGCCACGCCCTCCCATGCGTTCTTGTAATTTGTCGCGGCGTCAAATACCTCCGGAATGAGGGAGTAGGTATTGGTAAACATGGTCTCGTTGCTTTTAAAGGAGCTGGCCAGAAGCCACAGCATCGGATAGATCATAAAAAATCCGATCACACAGGCTGCGATATGAAATATGGCCGCATCGTATTTTTTCTTTTTCTTCATGATCATTCTCCTCCTGATTCATAATATACCCAGCTTTTCTGCGTCTTAAATAAGACAATGGTAAATACGGCGATGATCAGCACCAGTATCCATGCAAGCGCGCAGCTGTAGCCCATATCAAAGAAAGTAAACGCCCGGCGGTACAGGTACAGTACGTAAGACAGCGTGCTGTCCAGAGGGCCTCCGTCCGTAATGATATAGCTTTCCGTGAATACGCGGAAGCCGTTTACAATCTGAAGGATCAGATTGAAGAAGATGGTCGGCGTCAGCATGGGAAGGGTGATCTTGACAAAGATCTTCCACTTCTTCGCGCCGTCCATCATGGCGGATTCATATAAGGAATAGGGGATCTGCTTCAGCGCTGCCAGGAAGATCAGCATGGAGGATCCGAACTGCCATACCCCCATCAGGATGATCACGCCAAGCGCTGTTTTGGGATTTCCGATCAGAGACACCTTCTGCTCCACTCCGAACAGGCCAAGCAGTGACATGATGACACCTTTATTTCCAAAGATCTGCCTCCATACGATAGATACGGCGATACTGCCTCCGATGATGGACGGGATATAATAGATCGTCCGGTATAATCCAAGCCCTCTGTGCTTCGTATTCAGGAGCATTGCCACCAGGAGCGCGAAGGCCAGGCGCAGCGGAACGAGGAACAGGGCATAGATAAAGGTCACCTTGAGCGCCTGCCAGAATGTATCGTCATTGGTAAATATCCGGACATAGTTGTCAAATCCGATGATCTGCGCGTCATTCAGAAGATTAAAATCTGTAAAGGAATAGTAGATCGAGATCAGCATCGGCAGAAACCACATCAGCACGAAGCCGAACAGCCAGGGAGCCAGCATCGCGTAGCCGGCAATATTGTCGCGGCGTTTATAGACCGGTCTGCTTTTTTTCTTTTTATTCATATTATCCACCTCCGAATTTGTGACCAATCTGCACGGCAAACTGGTCACAAATCCTGTATCGTCTTATAACATTTTTATCGGTTCCATATTCTATCCGTGATTCGTCAGTCAAAAGGTCTTATATTTTACCTGGCGGATCACTTATTGTTTCTTTCAAGAATCTCGGTCGCCTTTTCACGGAAGGTCTTTGCTGCCTCTTCCGATGTCGCCTGCCCGTATGCCACACTGTTTCCGGCATTGGCAAATGCTTCGTTTATTTCGGCGATTCCGCTTGGATCCGCTGCCGGACACGCGCCTGCGATCTCTGCAACATTGTCGATATATTCAAACATCTCAACCTGCGCATCTGACATATTGCCGGAGCCTGTCATGTATTCACGGATGGAGGAGGAGATCGGAACACCTCTCTCAGCGGCGATGATATCGTTCGCTTCCTCAGAGTTGGTCATCCAGTTGATGAATTTCGCGCATTCCTCTTTGACCTCTGATGTCTCGGCTACGCTCCAGAACATGCCGGGCTTCATCCAGATGGCATTGTTCTCTGCTGCTCCGGGCATCATTGCTAATTTCAGCTTGTCATTTGAAGATACGACTTTATTCGCGTAGGTATTCCATTCCAGCGTAGTTCCGGCGTCCCCGGTTACAACCGGAAGCGTCTCGATACCCTGTGAAGCGATCTGCGACTGCTCGTCCGGATCCGGAGCTACATCCTTTTCGATCATGTCCGCCCACATTTGGAAATAATCCGCAAGGATCGCGTCATCCTCGTAAGCCAGCCCGGTTCCGTCCTCGGTAAATAAGGTTTCGCCATGCTGCCTTACCCAGAAATTGAAAAAGTTCATGTCGCCGAATGGTCCGATGGTCGCGGTCAGGGCGCTTTCCTTGCCCAGCTTTTCCGTAACCTTTGTGTTCAGCTCTACATAATCATCCCAGGTCCAGTCGTCCGCCGGAGCCTCCACCTCGGCCTCTGCCAGCACATCCGGGTTGTAGGTCACTGCCAGGGCGTTGGTGCCGGCTACGATCCCGGCCATCTTTCCGCCGATCAGGCCCGTATTCAGGGTCGCTTCGTCAACATTTGACGTATCGATGACTCCGCTGTCGATAAATTCTGACAGGTCGGCCAGGGAATTATTTTTTGCGTAGGTGGAAATGTACAGGTAGTCCATCTGAATGATATCCGGCATACTTCCTGACGCGGCCTGGGTGGAGAGCTTGTCAAAATATCCCTCCCAGCCTGCCGGGGTTGCTTCAAAGGTCACATTCGGATTCTCTTCGCTGTAGAGATCCAGGAGCTTCTGCGTATACTCATGTCTGGAATCGCCGCCCCACCATGTGATCTTGATGGTGGTCTTCTCATCTCCGCCGGAGGCTTCGGAACCTCCGCTCTCCTGCTGTTCCCCTTCGCTGCTGCTGTTGCTGCCGCTGTCACCGCCGGCATTGCCGCCGCAGGCTGTCAGCCCGAATACCATAGCCCCCGTCAAAAACAGGGATACAAGTCTTTTCATTCTCTTCTTCATCTTGAGTTCCTCCTTGTTTGATTATATTGTTATTTTACCGTTGGATATCAGAAATGAAAATGGAATTACAAGAAGTGTTTTCTGAAAAAAACCGACTTTTCGAATGCCCCGTGTCCTCCGGGCAGCGCCGCAAGATCAGGCGCAGCCCGGAGACAGTTTCCCGCGGATCGTCAGATCAGGCGCAGCCCGGAGGCAGTGTCCTGCGGATCGGCAGATCAGGCGCTGCCGTGGGAAGGGTTTTTTAGCTGCTCGCAGTATTCTGTCGGCGTCATTCCTGTTTCCCCGCGGAATACCTTGCTGAAATACTGTCCGTCCGGGGAATATCCTGTGAGCTCCGCCAGCCTGGAGACCTTGATCTCCGGCATATAGGCGAGGATGCACTTTGCCAGCTCGATCCGGACGCTCCGAAGCCAGGAGGAAAATTTCTGGTTCTGATACCGCAGGAAGATTCGTCCGAAATATTCCTCATTCATAAACAGGACTTCACCCGCCAGATAGCGGATGCTAAGCTCCGGATTTCCCAGATTGGCGTAGACGGCCTGCAGCATCTGCCGGATGCGGACCTCCTCCTTCCCGGCGGACATATCGATCCCCTTCAGTCCGGCAAGCAGGTCCGTCATGGTACACAGCATATCCCAGTCCTCTTCGCCGGCGTCCTGCCAGCCGGAGTCCGGCGCAGCCTTTTTTTCCTCACAGAATATCTGATAGGCCAGGCTGCAGATTTCCTTTTTCTGCGGGGAGCTTATCTTGTGAAGCTCCATTTTCAGAAACGCGAGATACACTTCGAAAAGCACTCCGGCATAATCCGGTGCCTTCCAGATCTGCTTATACCGGAAGATCTCAGAAATATTTCCGCTGTATTCGAAATACATTTCCGGGCTTAAAAGTCCGGATCGGTGGGTCATGCTTCCGATGCGGAACAGCTCCCGGATCTGCGTATATAAGGAGCCGGCCTCGCCGACCGTGCCGATGTTGCTGACCGCAGTCTGGATCTGCTGCGGATTTACTTTGGCAAATTCCGCGCGGATCCAGGCCGTGCTCTTCTCGATCTTCTGCAGCTCCTCTCCGTGGATGAGAAACAGGACGTCCTCGCTGACAGAGGTTCCCATGTAAATTTGATTCCCGCCGAGCATTTCCGCCAGCACATTTTCCATGACGAACTGTTCCAGCGCGTCAAACCGCCTGCTCGGATTGCGGAATCCCAGGAGGCGTACCTGATCCGCGCTGCGGCCCATTTCCTCCAGAAACATCTGATATTCCTTCCGGGAAATCTCCCGGTTGAGAAGGATATTGCGAAAGACCTGTTCCTTCGCGAGAGGGAGCAGCTTCTTTATCTTTCGGTTATATTCTTTCTGCTCCCCGCGTTTTTTTCGGATCTCCTCCGTGACCTTCTCAAAGACCGGGATGATCCTCCCCTCATCGCATGGCTTTAAAATGTAATATTTGATGCCGAATTCCATGACCTGGCTGGTATACTCGTAATCTCCGTAGCCGGAAAGGACGATGATCTCTGTATCCGGGAGCTCCGTATGCAGCCTTCGGATCAGCTCAATGCCGTCCATCACCGGCATTTTAATGTCCGTCAGCACAATATCCGGCCTCAGCTTCAGGGCCTTCTCGTAACCATCCTGCCCGTTCCACGCGGTTCCGGCAACCTCGATCCCCTGTTCCTCCCAGGAGATCAGCTCTGCCATCCCTTCACGTTCAATCTTTTCATCATCTACTATTAAAAGTTTGTACATACCTTCACTCCTGCGCGTTTTTTTTTCGGAACCTGGATCCGCACCTGTGTCCCCTGCCCTTCCCGGCTGTCTATCGTAAACCGGAAGGTATCATACAGGATGCCCAGCCTCTCGTAAATATTCCGGATCCCGATGCCGTGTCTTTTTGGTGTTACCGTAAAATTCCGGACCTTTTCCAGCTCGTCCTCTTTGATCCCCGGCCCATTGTCTGTAACCTCAAATAATATGCTTTCCTTTTCCTCAGCCACCCGGATATCGATCCGGCAGAACTGTGCCATCACGTCCGCCCCGTAAAAGATCGCGTTTTCCACCAGGGGCTGCAGAGTCATACGGGGCATGATATACTGCCCCGGGTTCCCTTCGATGCTTACGGTAAATTCCGCCCGGTCTTCATAGCGGAAACGCTGGATCTCCAGATAGCTTTTCAACATGCCGAGCTCTTCCTCCACCGTGATATTCAGGTTTTCATTGAAGCTGGCGCGGAGCAGCGTGCCGAGCTCCACGATCATCCGCCCCGCGTCCTCATTTTTTTTCGCCCGGATCATCCAGTGGATTGCGTTGAGCGTATTGTACAGAAAGTGGGGGTTGATCTGTGCCTGGAGCATTTTATATTTTGTATCCTTCAAAAGAAGCTGCTTTTCATAATTTTCACGGATCAGAATATCAATCTTATCCAGCATGATCTGAAACTCCTGTGTCAAAAGTCCGACCTCGTCCTTCCGGTCTGAATCCAGCGGGATCAATTTTGCCTTCTGGAAATCTCCTGTCTCCACAACCCTCATGGACCGGGTCAAAACCTCCAGGGGCTTTGTTATGGCGACGGCCATCTGGTTCATCAGCAGGATGAGGGTGATAAACACTGCGAAAAAGCAGAGGAACGCCGCGTACTTGACCCGGGTGACCTGCCCGTAAATGTCGGAATAGGGAAAGAAATTTACATAGGTCCATTTCATATCCGAAGAGCTTAAATAGCACATAAAGTACCGCTCTTTCTGGTATTTCAGGATTCGGTAGCCCTGTCCGGAGGAATACTTCGGCAGGTTTGGCGCGTCTCCCTCAAGATCCTGATAGATCATCGTATCCCCGGAATATACAAAAAGGGAAGCCTGGTCTGATTCCAGCCTTTCCTTGTTCCGGGCGATGATCTGCTCGACGTCGCACACGAGCATCACGTATCCAAGCTCTTCCAGGCTCATATCCGTCCACTTCATGATCCTCCTTCCGCAGAGGAGATACCGGCATTCTTCTGTGGGGCCATAGAAAATGGCTTCTCCATCGGAGGCTTTCAGCATATTGATAAACCGATCCTGAACCTCTTCCGGGATTTCCCAGGAAGCGGTCCCGTATTCTACAATGGAGCCATAGGTGTCTCTGTACTGAATGGTGCGTATTACATCCCTGGAAGCGCCGCTGTTGGTCAGGCGCCAGCGCAGGTCGGTGAGAAGCCGGTTGTATTCCAGCACGGCCGGACCCAGCTGCTTTAATTCGGAAAACAGACCCTGTACCTCTGTGTCCATTGCCAGCTCATAGCTTCTGTTCTCAATCTCCTCCAGATTCTCTTTTACGCTCTGGACATAGTAATCCAGTTCTTTCAGGGAAGTCTCGTACAGCTTCCTCTCAAAGGTGTCCGTGCTGATCTGGAAGGCAAGGATCGCGACAGCAAAAAAGAGGCCCGCGAATATAAAATATATCAGGAGCATCTTTTTTTTCAATGTTATATTTTTATACCATCTTTTTGTACGCCGTGTCATAGGTTTTTTCCCTGCTGTTCTGAATTCCATCGTATGCAGAAAGGCTGCCAATAGCAGGCTTTCTGTATCGATCGTTGTCTGGAAGCGCTGTCTGAATCTGAAACCGTTGTTTTACCGGCCGGGAGGCATTGCGGCGATGCAAAAAGGGCCGGTTTTCTTCTATTATAAATGATTGTCCCGGGGCTGTCACTGTTTTTCATGGCAAAGCCTGTATGAGCGCCCATGCGTTTTCCTTGTGCGCGGAATGTTCCATCACGGAGAGGCAGGCGGGGGAATAGCCGATATATTCTGAAAATACGGAATTCCTGTGCTCCGCAAGATCCAGTTTTTTGACTGCGGCGTGGTCCCCGCCGGCTGCGTGTCCGTCCTCTGACGGCACCTCAATTTCAGCAAACGCGTCCTGCCGGGAGTATTCTTCGTAAACGTCCTCGCCGCAGATGACCACATCCGCGCCGCTTACGGAGGAGAGCGCGACACGGAGCTTTGCGATGTTTTCCTCCGTGTTTTTCGAGGTGGCGGAGAGCACCACTTCTATATGGTCATGCTTTCCGTGAAAGTCCAGCAGATCCAGAAGTTCTTCCTCCAGCTCCCGGGCGGCCGCGCCGTCTGTCCGCGCCGCGTCCACGATGACCACGGACAGGACCGTGTGGTTCAGGGAGTTCCTGATCATCACGCCTGCCGTGCATAGGACCAGGACTGCCGCAAGCAGCAGGACCAGGACGAATTTATAGTAAGTCCACAGATGCTCCAGTCTCTTTTTCCCGTGCAGGGTGCGGATGGTTTCCCATTGGAGGCGCTGTTTTTCCAGGAGGGTGCGGAGCTTTTCTGGTCGCAGCCGTTGCTTTTCCTGCAGGCTGAGAGTGTGTTCTTGCCGCATGCCCATCCCTTGCGGGGTGACAGTGTGTTCCTGTCGCGGCTGTGGGGCCTGCCCGCAGGAGCAGCGGGAGAAGATCCGCCGGAGCAGGTGGGCATTCAGAAGCCCCGCCAGCGAGAATCCGATCACCACGTCGAAAAATGCGGCATAGACAAATTCACCGAAGAACAGCAGGAGCCATGGGCACAGGCTGACCGCGGCGATCAGGATCGTGTATGGAAAATACGCGATCGCCAGAAGGAACGAGTTTTTGAACACCTTTTTCGTGCTGTTCTGAAAGAAGGCGATCACCGGGAAGAGATAGCAGGCTGTCATATACACGAATACCGCGACTACGCAGAATACCGTAAATAAGCCTTTTCCGGCTCTGCCTCCCATCCGCGCGCAGACGTATAAGTCGCATTCGAGAAGCCCGCAGGCCGCCAGCAGGATTCCGAATACCGCGGAAGCCTGCCGCAGGTTTTCATGAAATGCATGGAAAAAGCTGCGGAATATGTAGGCTTCTTCATTTCTTGCCATTTTTAACAGGACAGAATAAAATGCCGCCGTTGACGCGCCTGCCGTGATGACCGGGATGGAGCAGAGAACCCATAAAAGATTCAGAAGTACCAGATCAGCCAGCTTTCCCATCACCTGATATAATTTTCCGTCTACCGCAAATAAACCGTTCATGCTCTGTCTCAGGAGCTGCCTCCGGCAGTCCTGCTCCTCCTTTCTTAGAAAATAGACAAGTCAAGATGTATAAGTGATACTGCACGGCAGATTTATCTGGTGCGCAGTATATTTCCATACAGTTCCTTATGCGGCGCCGATGTCAGACATGCAGCAGCGCTTCCGCCAGTGCAAGGATGACAAGCGACTGTCCGTATGCCATCGGCGCGATCAGGATATTTTTATAATGCTCCGGATTCATCCCCATTCCGGTTCCGCCGGATACATTCAGGACCGTACCGTCCGTGTCGATATTGTCCAGGATGCCGCGGAGGGCTTTTTGGGCGCAGGGCAGATAGGAATCGTCCAGAATCCCCAGGCGGATGCCTTTCAGGATGCCGCACGCGATCGCCGCGGAGCCGGACACCTCTTCGTAGCTGTCCGGGTCTGTCAGTACGGTATGCCACAGCCCGCCGGGCGCCTGCAATTTTTTCAGCGCATTTACCTGGGCTTTGAACGTATCCAGAAGAATGGCTTTGACCCCGGGATTGAGGGTGCCACGGAACATCTCGATGTAATCCAGGATGCCAAGGGTGAACCAGCTGTTTCCGCGGCACCAGAACACCCCGCCGAAATTGTTGTTTTTCCGGAAGGTCCATCCGTGGTAAAACAGGCCGGTCTGCTTTTCATACAGGTATTTGATGTGCAGCAGGACCTGATGGATCCCTTCGTTGATCCACGTCTCATTTTCATACTTTTGTCCCATTTTATTTAAAAAGAGGACGGTCATGAACAGCGTGTCGATCCACAGCTCATTTTCATTCAGACGCACGCCCTGGCGGTCGCCGTTGGCGCTGGTTACATGCTGGAAGCCGCCCTCCTTTGTCCGCGGAAGGCTGTACATCAGCCAGTCGGCCCAGTCAAGGCACAGCGCCTCGAAGCCTTTGTCAGGTTCAAGGTCAATCAACTCTGCCAAGGTGAGCAATGGCGCGGTTGTATTGATATTTCTGGAAGGGAGCCCCTGTCTGATGTTTTCCGCAAACCAGTCCCGCAGAAAATCCCCGTAGGCTTCGCTGCTTTCGCCTTTGCCGTACCGCATGACCTTCAGCAGGCCGTACAGTCCGACACCCTGGGGCCAGTCCCATTCGCGGATGCCGAAATCCCGCGCGAAAAACCCGATGGCCTCGCCTCCGGATGCCTCCAGCTCCTCCTCGTTGCCGGGGCCGTCCAGATGCAGCAGCTTGTCAATGACCAGCTCCAGCCTTTTCCTCAGTTCTGTTTCCTGAATATTCATTGTGATGCTCCTTCCTTTTTATCTGTGTGACCGTGCGGCTGAATCTTCCTGCAGCCGTGCAACGGAATTTTATAATAGCTGCGCAACTGAATACTCTTGTAGCCGTACAGTCGAAAATTTTTCCGAAAGTATTCTACAATAATTCTTTCATATAACGGATATCTGCCGCGGCGTTCTCCGGATCCATTTCCTCGCGCAGCAGATACATATCCGGGCGGTTTTCGCGGAGCCATGCGGATATTGCCGTGTAATCCATGACTCCTTTTCCAAGGGGGACCGGACGGTAGCTCCTGTCTTTGTCAAAATAAAAATCCTTGATGTGCATGGCTTCGATATAGCACCCGGTATTTTCAAGCCATTTGGTCCAATAGGCGCCCTGCTCGGTTTTTTCCGGAAATTCCAGTACATTTGCCGGGTCAAAGATCATCCGCAGATGCGCTTCATCCCCGATCTGCTCCATCACATCCAGTACGGCTTCCAGATCCGCGAGGGGATGCAGATATACCGGTTCGATCGCCAGTTTCACATCCAGCCGTACAGCTTCGTCCATGATGCGCTTTATGCTGTCCATCATGCAGGGATACCAGATTCGCTGCTCTTCTTTTCCCAGGCGGGAGCAGGCTGTTTCCGTCCCTACCGTATTTGCGCCGATCTCCTTCGCGTGGGACAGGCATCTGCAAAGTGTCTTTACGGCAGCTTCCCGGATCTCTTTGTCGGGATTCCCGATATCCATATAGCATCCAAAGACTGGAATCTCAATCTTCCACTTTTCGAATGCTCTTCGTACCTTCTCCAGATCTTCTGCTGTGATCTCCTCAAAGCTGCGGATCCCTGCCGCGGCCTTAGGCAGGGCCAGCTGTGCTGCCTGATAGCCGGCATTGTGCAGGACCTCTGCCAGCCGTTCAATCTCCATCCGCCCATAATCATGGGCACGTACTCCAATCTTCATAACTGCGGCTCCTTTGCGGCGGCACCCGGAAACTGTAAAGTCTCCAGTGCAAAATGACGTTTTTATCTCTCCGGGTTTCATTCCACGCAGCTTACTGCGGGGACGGTTGATGTAATTCTTATTATATCAGGGGGAATAAAGTGTGAGAATGTAAAAAGGCGACTATTTATATTGAAAAAGACGACAATTTGCAGGAATGCGGGGATGGGACTGGAGAAAGCAGATTTTTCCAGAAAAACCAAGATAAACAAATTCCAGCTGTGCGGTTGCTGATTCGGCAGGTCATTTGCATGCAGCGTACTGCAATGTAAATGGCCTGATGAATCAGCAAACCGTACTGCTGGAAATTCCTTACGATTCCGGGGGGCTGTACACCCTGTACTATTTCTGAGCCTCCCCGGTAACGATCTGATAGATTTCTTCTACCGTTTTTTCGGGATTTTTAGAAATGACCTCATAGAGAGAACGTATTTCCTCTGTATCCGTCTCCAGGTCATCGGCGATGCGGGCAAGCGATTTATTTCTGGCACATTTTTTCTGGATCAGGGAAATCCGTTCGGTGAGCTTTGTTTTTTCCGTATTTTTTACCGTTGCTGTCCCTACAGCTTTGTCAACTTCCTCCTTCAGCTTTCGATCAAACTTCTCCTGTACGATTTCCATAAAAATATCGCTCATACCATTTACCTCCTGAAAGTTTGTAACCAATTTGCGAAGCAAATTGATTGCCTGCTTGCCCGCCATCTGCGAAGCAGATTTTAAATGCGGGCAATACCCGTTTCTGATTCGCACGCATAATCGTCTCTATCATCGACCGATGCAGGCTGCTCTCTTTATGATCCATGTAGTTTTCAATCAGCTTCTCGGCTGTCTCCGCCTCATTCAGCATATTGGTAAGACTTTTGAGCCAAAGATTTTCCTCTGCGGATAACTTTTTTGTGATAAGGATCTGGATGGGAATCAGATCCCCATATACATAATAAATTCCCTTTTCTTTTTCTTCGACCCGATATTTTTTGACATTCTTCAAATGCTCGATCATCTTCCGGGGATATTTTTCCGCTACGAAGGTAATAGTCAATTCGTCCGCGGGAATGCTGTTTACATACCGGACATCTGCTTTGTAAAAGCAGGTGTACCCGTAGACTTTGTAAAAATCATCTACACTGAGAGAATCATCCGGACTTTTATAGTATGTCACCAATTTTCGTAAGAAAATTGATGACCTGCTTGCGCTTCAGCGCAATTCCTCTTATATTCGATGATATTATGCTTTCTGAATATCCTTCCGATATTTTTCTTCACAGGCCTGTCCGTCTCTTTTTTGATGATCAGCACATCAATCTCCATCGGTTTTGTGCCCAGCTGATGTTCATTTTCAAACACCAGGTTGTCCGCGTCTTCTGCCAGTTCGATCTGGATTCCGGCAAAAAATGCAGGATGCCAATACGTCGCATCGTTTTCTTTTTTCTTCTGCTCCATAGAAAACCTCCTTATTCTGTTTTTGTCAGGAGATTTTCAGTTCCGTTTCAGAAAACCCCCTGCTTATCTGGATAAAAGCACGAATTTTCTGAAAGGACAGGGGATGAAATCCCTTGTATGATATGTCTAAGATATAACGGAATCTGAGATTCCGAAATAATGGAACTTTTAGAAAATATGCTTTCCCTTATTCTAGCATAATTTTCCGAAGAAACCAAGATAAAATAAAAATTTCCACCTGTACGGTTGAAGGATCTAAAGATCATCCAACCTGCTATGTTTCCAAAGGAGCCGGTCAATGTGGCCGGTCATAGGACAAAGGACTAATATGCTCCTGGTATTCCTTCGGTGACATTCCAAATTCCTTGCGGAAGGCCCTGTAGAAGCTGGAATAGTCATGGAAGCCGTACATGAGGCAGGCTTCTCCTATACTTGTGCGGCTGCGTATGGCGTCACGGCACAGGAGGATCCTCTTTCTGAGGATATACTGATGGACGGATATCCCCAGGTTTTCCTTGAATATATGTGCAATGTGGTACTTGCTGACATAGAATTCGCGGGCCAGCCGGTCCAGGGAAAGCGTTTCATCAATGTGCTCTTCGATAAACTGCAGCAGGCCCTGATATAAGCTCTGCTCTTCGCCGGGCGTTTTCTGGTGCAGTTCTTCATAAACGGTCCGGTTCAGGTGCAGGATCAGGTCATTGACGCAAAGCGGGATCCTGGCGGCCTTTCCACACCGGTCGGAATGAATCTCCTCAATGAGCTGGAATACCCTGGCCTCCACTGCTTTAAAGGCAAGCGGGGCATAGTGGAAGACATACCGCCTGGACTTGTCGGCAAGCTGCATCAGATAGATATAATCGGGAGAAACCTGCGCAAGCTCCCGGCAGTATGCCTGGCTGATCCAGAGTACAAAACGGCGGTAGGGAACGTCCATGCTGCGGACAACGGCAAAATGCGGGATCCCGGGCGGGATCAGGATCATATCCCCGGCTTTAAGCAGGGTGTCCGTGCCGTCAATATGTATAGATACATCCCCTTCCAGAAAAAAATAAAATTCATAATAATCATGGGTATGGCTTTTTACATGGTAGGAATGGTCGTCTTTATAATAATAGATCTCAAAATCCTTTGACAGCATGTACTGGCGGGGGCAGAATTCAGTCTGCAGATCTTTTTTCAAAACGGTACTCCCTTCGGGTTAAAAACTATCCAACCTGCGCATTCATCCGGAACACATACAGAATACCACGGCAGCGCAAGTTTTGCAATGTACGCAGCAAGTATTTCAATGGAATCTGCCGGCAGGAGTTGTATAATCAGAATCATAGAAACTATGCCGCCTGTACGGCTGCATTAGCAGATGGAAAACATGTAAACAATTGATATACGAAAAGGAGTGTCAAAACAATGGAATTAACCTTACAGGGCATTGCAGACAAGCGGAAATGGGAAGAAAAGGGGTATCATCTCCCCCAGTACGACATCAAAAGGATGGCGGAGGCAACAAAGGAAAATCCGTTTTGGATCCACTTCGGGGCGGGGAATCTGTTCCGGGCGTTCCACGCCAACGCGGTACAGGGAATGCTGGACCGGGGAGAACTGGACCGGGGGCTGATCGTGGCCGAAGGCTTTGACCCCGAGATCATTGAAAAAATGTATATGCCCCATGACAACCTGGGGATCGCGGCAACCCTGAAGGCGGACGGAACGATCGAAAAAACTGTGGTAGGAAGCGTGGCGGAGGCCCTTCCGCTGGATCCGGCAAATGAGCCGGCCTATGACAGGCTGCGGGAGATCTTCCGGAAAAAATCCCTCCAGATGGCCACATTTACCATTACGGAAAAGGGCTACAGCCTGGCGGATGGAAAAGGGAAGATGCTCCCGGACGTTGCTGAGGATTTTGCCGCGGGGCCGGAGGAGCCGTCCAGCTATATGGGAAAGGTGGCCTCCCTGCTGTATGCCAGATACCAGGCGGGAAGGCTGCCCATCGCGATGGTGAGTACCGACAACTGCTCCCACAACGGCGACAAGCTGTACGCGGCGATCCGGGCATTTGCAAAAGCATGGAAGGAAAACGGCAGGGCAGAGGCAGGCTTCCTGGAATATATCCATTCGCATCAGGTGTCCTTTACCTGGAGCATGATCGACAAAATTACGCCCAGGCCGGATCCATCTGTGGAAGCGATTCTGAGGGAGGATGGTGTAGAGGGCCTGGATCCGGTGATCACATCCAAACATACCTATGTGGCTCCATTCGTGAACGCGGAGGAGACAGAGTACCTGGTCATTGAGGACGTATTTCCAAATGGGAGGCCGGATCTGACAAAGGGCGGGCTCATGTTCACGGACCGGAAGACGGTAGACCAGGTGGAGCGGATGAAGGTATGCACCTGCCTGAACCCGCTGCACACCTGCCTGGCGGTCTTTGGATGCCTGCTGGGATATCAGAGGATTTCCGAGGAAATGCAGGATCCGGAATTAAAGCGGCTGGTGGAAAGGATCGGATACCAGGAAGGGCTGCCGGTGGTTACAAATCCGGGAATCCTGGATCCGAAGGAATTTATCGATACGGTGCTGAAGGTGCGGATCCCGAATCCATTTATGCCGGATACCCCCCAGCGGATCGCCACAGATACCTCCCAGAAGCTGGGCATCCGTTTTGGGGAGACGATCAAGGCATATGCCGCTTCTGACCGGTTGAAGGTGGATTCTCTCAGGCTGATCCCTCTTGTATTCGCCGGATGGCTGCGGTATCTGATGGCAGTGGACGATGCGGGAAATGCATTCGAACTCAGCCCGGATCCGTTTTTGGAAACAGTCTGCCCCTGCGTGGCGGGGTTTCGGCTTGAGGAAGCTGCCGATATGGAGGAAGTCAGGAGGGCGCTGAATCCCATCCTGGAGAATCAGAAAATATTCGGTGTAAACCTGTATGAAGTGGGGATGGCAGAACGGGTATGCGGATATTTTCAGGAGCTGACCGCCGGAACCGGGGCCGTG
Organism: uncultured Lachnospiraceae bacterium; assembly: GCA_949893755.1. Classification (GTDB taxonomy): domain Bacteria; phylum Bacillota; class Clostridia; order Lachnospirales; family Lachnospiraceae; genus Schaedlerella. Next base: position 21,386 of record CATLCV010000005.1, read on the forward strand.
CGCCGTACATTGAAAACATATGCTAACTGTACGGTTGGATGATCTAAAGATCATCCAACCTGCGCATCCATTCGCAAAATCCGTGCTTACGCACTCTAGCGTCTGCTAACGCAGCCGCAGCTTCCGCTTCATCCTCCTGAGCCATCTGTATCGTGACCGGCCAGGAGGATGAGATTTTCAATACAGCTCCGTGACATATCTGCCGCGCTATACCTCTGTCTCAAAGGGAAGTGCGGGCAGCCCCGCCGAATTATAGAGATTCACCTCATAATACCCTCTCTTTGCAAATGCAATCCGGCAGGGTGCGGACGTTTCCAGTTCAAGGTCCACCCGGCTTCCCTCCGCCCGGACCTTTTGGGGATCTATTTCCATGCCATTTACCAGGAAGAGATTTTCATGGACGGAATCCCCTTTGACAACCAGCCCGCCGCCCGCATTCCGGAAATGAATCCGCACCCGGTTCCCGGTCCTTTCCGCGCGGTCAAACTCGGGAGCGTCGCACAGGAGTTCCTGCCCGTAGACGTGCCCCTGTGCCAGCAGTGCCAGCCGTTCGCCTATCGGTTTTTTGTCCTTTGGATGGATGTCGTACCGCATGCCCGCATCAGAGGCGGAAGCCAGCCAGACCTGCCGGAGCGTCCCGGCGCATTTTGCCTGAGCCTCCCGGATATCGGAAAAATGCGGCCGCTCTGTTCCCAGAAAGGACTCCATCGGAGCAAGCTGGACGAGGAGGAAAGGAAGCTCCTCCTTCCACAGCGCTCTCCAGCATTCGATCAGATCCTGGAGCACGTCCTGATAAATATCATAATGGGGATCGTCGCTTTCCCCCTGATACCACAGCACCCCGCGTATCGTATAAGGAGCCGTATGGGTCAGCATGGAATGGTATAACGCACAGGGCCGGTTGGGGCTGTAAGGGCCTGCCGCGGGACGGGCATCCCCCTTCGGAAGCGTGGAAGCCAGCTCCAATTGAGCTTCCTTCGTCAGCCCGGGCATGACCAGCATGGTAAATGCGTCGTCAAAGGGGAGTCCCCTGCTGTTGGCAGGATCCTTCCGAAATTCCGCCTTGTACCGTTCCAGATCCGGGATCCGCTTTAATCCGTTCTCATAATCCTCGATCCATACCTGCCCATGCTTTTTTAATGAGTCCTCGTCCATCCAGCAGCTTGCGGTAGTGCCGCTCCAGTTGCAGCCCACAATACCTATGGGGACATCCATCTCCTCATAGAGCTTTTTCGCCGTATAATAAGCCACGGCGGAAAAATATTTCAGATGCTCCGGGCCGCAGGGACGCCAGAAGCCCATCCGGGAATAGTCAAAATCCTCCTCCTGTCCGCCATAGGACACCTCCGGGTAATCAAAAAAACGGATATCCGGGCATTCGCAGGCCGCAAGCTCTTCCTCATAATGCATATCGAACAGCATCTGAAATTCCATGTTGGACTGCCCTCCGGCCAGCCAGACCTCCCCCACCGCGACATTTTGAAGCTCCACGCTTCCTTCCGGCCCGGAAATCGTCATGACCCCGCCCCGGTGCGCTTCCATCGGAGGCAGCGTGACCTTCCAGCCGCCATGCTCCACTGCCGCGCTCCGGCTGTGACCGAAAAAAGAAACGGTGATCTGCTCCCCCTCCGTTCCGGTACCCCAGACCTGCACCTCTTTGCCTCGCTGAAGCACCATATGATCCTGAAATATCCTTGCTGCTTTCATATAGCTCCTCCCTTTAGGAATTGTCACGAAATAATATGGTACGGATTGCGCAGAATAAAATTTCATGACAGTTCTTTCACATGTATCATCATGCCGGCTTTCCACTATGCTGTGAAATAGAGTTGACTTTTTTTATGATACTATGCATCCGCGCAGGAGTCAAATATGGGAGTGCATTTAGAAAGTACATTCATTGTGTTCCGATTCCTGGAACTGATCCAAATATTCCTGCAGATCCTGAGCCAGCCTGCCGACGTGAATCCCGTCCACAAAGGAATGATGGACCTGGACCGAAAACGGCAGCAGGGTCTTTCCATCCTTTTCGTAATATTTTCCCCAGTCAAATAGTGGCGTGGCGTTGTCCTTATTTCCGGAATCCGTGTGGGAGATATGGGTATAGGCTGCCCACGGAAAAGCGGAAAACTGGAACACATCATTGCCCAACGGGCCTGTAAAATAGTCCTTCTGGGCCTGCTCCCTTTCGGCCGCCAGGACCACATATTCCTCCAGCGCTTCGGTCATTTCCACATTGACAACCTTGAACAATTCCGTATCCTGATTCAGATAGGTGAATGCGGTATGGATCCTGTCAAACAGCACCGGCTCACCCTCAACAAAACGGTATCGAAATTCTTTGATCGCGTTTGCGCATTTGGAAACGGCAAATACAAACGAAAAGGTGAATGAGTACCCCTGCTTTCGTATAAATTTCAGGAAATGCGTGATATCCAGCTCAAATGTAACGCAGTACTGCGGCTGGACGGCATTTCGGAAAACCTGATAATGCTGCGCCCGATCCCAATTTGCCAGATCTATTTTCTGCATCTGTGCATGAGGACCCGGCTTCTGTGCGTATATCCTGAGCCTGCGGAATGTCTCGAAATACGTGCCGTCCGGCTGCCGTGTCCTTTTCAGCATTTCCTCGATCACCTCCCGGCGGAAGGCTTCTTTGGATATCTGCGGGATCCGGCTGATAAACGGTACAATACAGGGCTGGTCGATCCAACGGATCATTTCAGAAGCATTGGAAAAGCAGCGGTCTTTCTTTATCTCCCGAATGGAAACGTCCGAAAATCCAACACCTGAGATCAACTCCGAATACTGCGATTTTGAAGGCATAAACCAGGGCCATTCAAAATCCTGAAAATACCTTGCGTATTTTTTATCTGATAATTTCTTTTGCATCACATCGAGAAAATTGGCGCAGTTGCCGGCGCCCCCAAAATCCCACAGGATCCTTCCGTGAGGCTTTAATGCGTTGAAAGCATTTTTTAAAAGCCGGGCATGGTCCCGGATCCAATGCAGGGCAGCGTTAGAAAAAATGAGGTCAAATTCTTTTTCAAAATGCATCTCATGGATGTCCATACACGCAAAATCCAGATTCCCTCTGCGGATCGTGCCTGCCGTCCGGATCATACGGACGGAAGCATCGATTCCCAGCACCTTTCCATGGGGCACGGACAGCGCCAGCCGTTCCGTCAGGATTCCATCGCCGCAGCCCAGATCCAGTACGGTTTCATCCCCTTTGAGCGATAATTCGGAAATCAGATCATTTCCCCATTCCTTCTGGTGCTTAGAAGCCAGTCTGTACTTTTCTCCGTCAAACGCATAAGCAGTCATGTAAAATCTCCTCCTTTCGTGCAAGGCACCGTAAACAGTAATTGAATTATACTTCTCATCATGATATAGTTCAAATATATAGTTTTTATAAAAATCATAAGTTAAATTTATGGATTATGAAACGACCGAATGGCCATAATGGGATGCCCATGGGTATGCCTTGTGAAACGGCCGAATGGCCATAAAGGGGTGCCCTTGGGTATTATATTTTTACGGACAAGATAACAGGGAGGAACCATGAACACATTTGATAATCTCACAAAATATAAGATATTCCTTTCCGCCGCGGAAAATAAAAGTATCTCCAAAGCCGCCGCACAGCTCTATATTTCCCAGCCGGCGGTCAGCATGACCATTAAAAAGCTGGAGGAAAATCTGAACACGACGCTTTTTATCAGGAAGTCCAAGGGCGTGGTGCTGACGGAAAAAGGGAGATTATTATACGACAGTGCGAAAAAAGCGCTCCAAATGCTTTCCGACACGGAAAAAAGTTTGAGATTTCCGCCCGGCACAGGTCATTTGCGCATAGCGACCAGCAATGTACTGTGCAAGCATTTTCTCATGCCTTATCTACAGGATTTTTTGAAGCGGTATCCGGATACGGATCTGGCGATCACATGCACCTCCTCGGCGGAAGCGTGCCGGATGATCGAAGAGTGCAGCATAGACCTGGCGCTGGTGGTCAAGCCGCGGAACCAGGGAAGTTCCGTCTATCACCCCCTGGGGACCATTGACTATATTTTCGTCTGCGCGCCGGTGTACCGGGAAAGACTGAACTGCGGGAATGATGAAATCTTTGATCACGCCAACATTATGCTCCTGGATCAGGACAATGTGTCCCGGAAGCACATCAATGCCTACTATGCAAAAAACAATATCATTCCCCTGCATATCCTTGAGGTCAATGAAATGGACATGCTGATCGAATTTGCGAAAATGGGGATCGGGGTGTCCTGCGTGGTAAAGCAATTTGTGGAGCAGGAGCTGAAAACGGGCGCCCTGACGGAGATCGTCCTGTCCAATCCCGTACCGCCCCGCGAGATCGGATTCTTATACAATGAGCTGCGGCCGTTCAACGAGAATATTCTGAAGCTGATCCATGGGATGTGAAAGGTTACAGGCCACATCTTGATCAGGCGTGTCCTGTAACAGCGAAAGCCTAGAAGTTTCAGAAATGCACGCATCATATTGCGTGCATTCCCTTTCTGTGGTAAGATATTGTTACTACGGGCGGCCGGTCCGGCCGTGAAAAGCAGCGATTCGGAACAAATGACAGCGGAAGGAAACGAGGAGAGAGATTATGGCGGTAACGATACAGCAGATCGCGGAGCGCGCGGGCGTCTCCCGGGGGACGGTAGACCGGGCGTTGAACAACCGGGGGCGGATCAATCCGGAGGTGGCGGAGAAGATACGGAAGATCGCGGATGAGATGGGCTACATCCCGAAGGAACGCAAAAAAAGAGCCCGGGGGAAAATCCGGATCGGAGTGGTGACGCAATTAGCGAAATCCTCCTTTATGCTGGAGATCAACCGCGGCATTCAGCAGGCAAAAGAGGAGCTTGAGGACCGCGGGATCGAACTGCTGATCAAAGAGGGGCTTTCGGTGGACGAGGAAGAACAGCTCCGCATGATCGGCGAGCTGGCGGAGGAAGGGATCCAGGGACTGGCGCTGATGCCCGTGGACAGCCCCCGGATCCGCAACCGTGTGGATCAGCTGGCGGAGGCGGAGCCGTTTCCTGTCGTGACCTTCAATTCAGACCTTGCAGGTTCGAAGCGCGTCTGCTTCGTCGGAATGGACAACCGCAAAAGCGGGCGCACCGCCGCAGGGCTTATGGGGATGCTGACCGGAGGGACGGGAAGAATCCTTGTGATCACAGGTTTTTTCAGCAACAACGTCAACAACAACCGGGTAGACGGCTTCCTGGAAGAGGTGAAAAAGGCATATCCCGGGCTGGAGCTTGCAGGGGTTCAGGGAAGCTTTGACGATACAGACGAGGTGGAGCGGATCATTGTGAATACAATGCGGAATATACCCGGCATAGACGGACTTTTTGTGGTATCCGGAGGGCAGGCAGGGATCAGAAATGCATTTGCAAAGCTAAAGACCGAACGCAGGCCCAGCACGATCATCTATGATCTGACGCCGAAGAACAAACGCCTGCTGGAAGAGGATGTGGCGGATTTCCTGATCGACCAGAACGGATTCGTCCAGGGGTACGAGCCGCCCCATATCTTGGCGGATATCCTGCAGAAGAACCGGATGCCGGAGCAGGAATACCGGTATACGGATATCAATATCAAGACAAAGTATAATCTGTGACGGCGGCCCGGTTTTAATGCGGTCCGCACTCAAAAGAGACTGTTGGGAAATGACTGGCTTCCCAATTTAAAGATAGTGGAATGATATAATCTGAATGTACATATTTCCTTATATTTCGTCATATTTCGTTCAGAACTATACGATCAGCAGAGTTAAAAAGCCCTGTTTTATCCAACTCTACCGTTGGTAGGTGTTCATTTTTATGCCGGAATTATATAATTTACCGCAGGCAGGAGGGCTGAATGATGAATCAAATTAAGATTGGAGCTTTTATTTCCGAACGCCGGAAAGCAAAAGGCTGGACGCAAAGCCAATTGGCAGAAAAACTGGAAATTACCGATAAGGCTGTTTCAAAATGGGAAACAGGACGGTCTATGCCGGATTTGTCTTTGTTTATGCCTTTATGCACACTTTTAGACGTTACTTTGAATGAACTGTTTGCGGGCGAGTGCATTGCAGAAGAAAAATGGAAAGAAAAGGCAGACGAGGTACTTATGGACGTGATTACAAATTGGTTAGGACACGATCAATGGGAATCAAAAGAAAATGATACAACCCCCGAAAATGTTTTGGAAGTTGAAAATGTTTCCAAGCTCTATGAAACAGAAAATCATTCAGTATTAGCTGTAAATGACGTGAGCTTTCCGATACCGCGCGGCAGCTTTGTTGGAATTATGGGGGCTTCCGGTTCTGGAAAATCAACATTGCTTCATTTAATCGCCACAATAGATAAGCCGACAAATGGGTCAATACGAATCAGCGGGCAGAATATAGTGGATATACCAGACGAAGCTGCCGCAGAATTTCGCCGCAGACATTTAGGCTTTGTTTTCCAGGAATACAATTTACTTGAAACTTTGACGATCTATGAAAATATTGCGCTTGCGTTGACCATGAAAGAGGTTTCTAAAGAAAGCATCCGCCCAATGATTCAAAGTTTGTCTGAAAAGCTGGATATATCAGCAATATTAGATAAATTTCCATATGAGGTATCGGGAGGGCAACGGCAGCGCTGCGCCTGCGCCCGTGCGATTGTGGTAAATCCAGATATCATACTTGCGGACGAGCCAACCGGGGCATTGGATTCCCGCGCTGCCAGACAGCTTTTAGACACCCTTGCCATGCTTTGCAGAGAGTACAGCGCAACCATATTGATGGTCACACATGATGTCATGGCAGCCAGCTATTGTGACAGGATTTTGTTTATGAAAGACGGCGAAATAAAAGCTGCCTTAAACCGGGAACAGGAAAACAAACAGACCTTTTTCGCAGACATTTTGAAGAAAATAGAATGGATAGAGGGAATGCCATGATGTACTTGAAGTTGTCAATCCGTAATGCCAAACGGTGTTTTACAAATTATCTTTTATATGTTGTTACCATGACCGTCCTTTTGGCGATTATAGAGGTATCGAATTGTATCACCATTATAGGAGAATCAGCCGGTTTTCAAGTGATTTCCCTGCCATTGCTGATCGCAGCCATTCAAATAGTTTTAGTTGGATATATAGATACTTTTATGCTAAAACAGCGGGCAAAAGAGTTTGCAAGCTATTTATTATTGGGTATGGAAAAAAAGAGATTAACCCGGCTGTTCCTGTGCGAAGTCTTGTTGATCGGCTTTTGCTGCTATATTGCAGGAACAACAACAGGCTTTTCCATATATGGGTTTTGGTATTTCCGTGAGCCATTGCATGAAATGAAACATTGCGGATTCCTTTATGGTAAAAGTATGTTCTATACGTTTCTGTTTTTTTGCCTTATTGAAACAGTGTGTTCTTTTCGGTTGAAGCAGCGCTTAAACAAACTGCAAATAAGGGAGCTGATGTATGAAAGAAACCGCAATCAAGGTGTAAAAAATATAGAAAACTATAAAAAATGGGGTATTATTTTCTTTTTGTGTTTTGTGTGCTTCATGGGTTGTGTTTGCGGCATTGTTTTTTTGCCGGAAGTCTATATTGTTTATCCTATATCTGTTACAGCAATCCCTTTGCTAATATCAGTTTTTGCTTTTTACAAATGGGTGTTTGGCTATTTATATGCGTACAGGCGAATGAAATCCGTTAAGCTATATCAAAAAGACAGGCTATATATTACAGCAAATGTAACATCGGATTTCAAAACGGCTGCTGTGGTTCATGCTGTTTTTTGCATATGCTTTTTGTTTTCCGGGGGTTCTTTTGTAACTGGAATGCTGATGCTGCAGCCGGAATTTCAGCTTTTTGATACGGCTATGCAACAGTGGATGGGAACTTCGCAAATAAGTATCTGTATCGTGTTTCTGGTTATTTATTTTTCGATACTGTCTTTGCAGCAGATGATAGAGATCAGGCAAAATTCGAAAAGCAATCAGATCATGCGCTGTATGGGAAAAAGCGATCAGCAGATAGAAAGACTTGTGAATCAGCAGATCGCAATTAAATTAACCTCTCCAATGATCATGGCTTTATTGATTATTTTATTCTGCATACCGTTGCTCAATGGAAAAATGAACTTCATATTGCCTGCTTCTTTGAGTAATGTTCTGCTCAAATTAACCGGTGAGTTTGGAGCGTGTATTGTAGTTTTTTATATTTGCTATTTCGGGATTGTAAGTGCTATGGGCAGACGTTATATATATCCCTCTGATTGAAAGCCGTATCGATTCAAAGCTCTGGCTGCCTAACGAAATCTGCCGCATGTTTTCTCACCCTCCCTTGTTCGGCAGTCATGGAAACCGTCTGGTTACAGGTCACACATTGATCAGGTGTGTCCTGTAACACCGTTTGTTCTCTGTAAATAGAGTATGGACGATTTTCTGCAAAAATGCTATACTTTTTCTATACTCAATCACTTCAATACCGCTTTGACTGCGGAGAGGAGGAAGCTTAGACTATGAGGAGACGATTCAACGTCACAGGCGTATGTATCCCCGGCAGGCACTACATGGTTGATATCAGCCGTCAGCTGGAACAGATCCGCGCAATGATCGACAACGGGGATTACTTCACGATAAACCGGGCAAGACAGTACGGCAAAACAACGACGCTCTTTGCCCTGTCAAAACTGCTTTCCGGCGATTACCTGGTGATCAGCCTGGACTTTCAGGCAATCGGAAATGATTCCTTCCAAAATGAAAATACATTTTCACTGGCCTTTATCCTGCTTTTTTTGAGATGCCTGAGGCGGCTTCCGAAAGAAGAAACGGCCGCTTTTGAAGAACAGCTTGCCAAGCTGCAGGAGCTTCTTGAGAAAAAAGAGAAACAGTTTGTGCTGATCCATCTTTTTGACCAGCTGCTGGAAATCTGCAGGCTCTCCCCCAGGCCCATCGTTTTGATGATCGATGAAGTAGACAGCGCGGCGGACAATCAGGTGTTCCTGGATTTCCTCGCCCAACTGCGGAATTATTATCTGGAGAGGGAGACCTTCGGTACGCCGGCCTTCCACTCCGTAATTCTGGCCGGTGTGTATGATGTAAAAAATCTGAAGAGAAAGCTGCGGTCCGATGAAGCGCATAAGGTAAACAGCCCATGGAATATCGCGGCAGAATTTTCCGTGGACATGAGCTTTCACAGAGACGGTATTTCCGGGATGCTGTCCGACTATGAAGCCGACTCCCATACGGGCATGGACATAGAAGAAATGAGCGGACTGCTCTATGATTATACTTCCGGGTTTCCGTTTCTGGTATCCAGGCTCTGTCAGCTGATGGATGAAGGGCTTGGCGGAGACGTATATTCCGGCTCCGGAGCAGGTTCCTGGAGCAAAGAAGGATTTTTTGAAGCAGTTCGGATCCTGTTGGATGAGAAGAACACATTGTTTGATTCTCTGCGGGGAAAGCTGCAGGATGATCCTGAATTAGACGCATCTTTGAAAAAAATCCTCTTTTCAGGCGTCAGCATTCCTTACAACGCCTACGAATCCACATTTGAAATTGCGGCCATGCTGGGATTCATTAAGAAAAACCATGGCAAAGTGGCAATTGCCAACCGTATTTTCGAGACTTGGCTGTATAACCTGTATCTGTCCGGCACGGAATTAAAAAATATTGATATTTCTATGGCGGCGCAGCAGGATATGTCACAATTCGTGACAGGCGGCCGCCTGAATATGCGCTGTATTCTCGAACGTTTTGTGGTACATTTCCATGATCTGTACGGAGACAGCGATGTAACTTTCGTTGAAAATGTCGGGCGCAAATTCTTCCTTCTCTACCTGCGTCCGATCATCAACGGCACGGGTAACTACTATGTTGAAGCGCAGACAAGAGACCTCGGGCGCACAGATGTGATCGTTGATTACCGCGGTGAGCAGTTCGTTATCGAACTGAAAGTATGGCGCGGCAGCGAATATAACAGACGTGGGGAAGCACAGCTGATGGGATATCTGGATTCCTACCATATCGATACAGGCTATATGCTCAGTTTTAATTTCAACAAGAAAAAGGAAATCGGCGTCCGCGAGATCGTCCTCGGGAATAAAACGCTTATAGAGGCTGTGGTATAAGAAGTTTTGGGCTGGCATATAACAATGCTGAGCGGTGAAAGAAAGATATTGAGGCCAAAATTTCCACCTGTACAGCTGCAATCCGCCGACTCACTTGCATGCAATTTACTGCAATGCAAGCGGGCCGGCGGATCAGCAGCCGTACAGGTTTTTTTGTTCTATAAGAAGCTTCTTCAAATTTTCCTATAGAACAAAAACCCTCCGGGGGATGCGCACTGCGGCGTGCAAGGTAGATGTCGCGGTGCGACCGCGGCAGGCGCGAGTTTCGCAAGCGAAACTCTTTGTTCTGTGGAAGAAGAATTTATCTTTTTTTGCTTGCGTGCTATCGTGCGTGCAAAAAGAAATCCGGAGTTGTGCGATTTATACAATAACAACACACAAGAATTGTGCATATTGCGGAAATTTGGAATTTATGAAAAAAATGCTTGAAAAAATAAAGAGGGCGTGCTAATATACAAGCACAACATAAAACACGCAATAAAGCACGCAAACAACAAAAATGCACGCAACAGTGTAAACGGAGGAAGAGAATATGAAATATGTTGAATTTGATCCTGCAAGACCGCTGGATCTGGTATTGCTCGGAAGGGTGGCCATTGACTTCAACCCGGCATACAACGACCAGGTAAAGGAGGAGTTCAAGCCCCTGAAAAAGGTACATATGTTTGAGAAGTTTGTGGGCGGCTCGCCTGCGAATATCGCGGTGGGCGTGACCCGCCACGGGATGAAGGCCGGATTCCTGGGCAAGGTTTCCGACGACCAGTTCGGGGATTTTGTGACGGAGTATTTTGCGGAACAGGGGATCGACACCTCCCATATCACCCGATGCACCGGGGGCGAGAAGCTGGGCCTCACCTTTACGGAGATGCTCTCCCCGAAGGAAAGCAGCATATTGATGTACCGCAACTGCATCGCGGACCTGCAGCTCCATGTGGATGACATCGACGAGGACTACATCAAAAGCGCAAGGGCCATCCTGATCTCCGGCACCGCGCTGGCGGAGAGCCCCTCACGGGAGGCGGCCATCAAGGCAGTGATGCTGGCAAAGAAAAACGATACGAGGATCATTTTCGATATTGACTACAGGGAATACAACTGGAAGAACAGCGACGAGATCTCCATCTATTATTCCATCGTGGCAAAAGAGGCGGACATCATCATGGGTTCCCGGGAGGAATTTGACCTGACGGAAAAGCTGATCCGGCCGGGCATGTCGGACGAGGAGAGCGCGGCGCTCTGGCAGAGCTATCACGCGAAGATCGTGGTGATCAAGCACGGGATGAAGGGCTCCACGGCCTATACCTGTGACGGCCAGAGCTTCAGCATCAAGCCGTTTCCGGTGGAAGCGAGAAAAGGCTTCGGAGGCGGAGACGGATACGGCTCCGGATTCTTATACGGGCTGTACCAGGGCTGGGAGGTCATTGACTGTCTGGAGTTCGGTTCCGCGGAAGCGTCCATGATGGTGCGGAGCAACAACTGTTCCGATTCCCTGCCGGGGTCGGAAGAGGTACACGCATTTATTAAGGAAGAAAAGGAAAAGTTCGGCGAGATGATCGCGCGGGTGTAATATGTCACCAATTTCCGTGAGGAAATTGATGACCTGCTTGCGCATCAGCGCAATACCTATTTAATAAAAGAAAAGGAGATTTGAAAGTCATGACAAACACAATCAGATTGACAACAGCCCAGGCCATCGTAAGATTTTTAGACAACCAGTACGTTTCCATGGACGGCACGGAGACAAAATTTGTGGAAGGATTTTTTACCATATTCGGCCACGGGATCGCCGTAGGACTTGGCGAGGCACTGGATACCAACCCCGGAAGCCTCAAGGTCTTCCAGGGAAGGAACGAGCAGGGCATGTGCCACGCGGCCATCGCATTTGCAAAACAGAGCGGCCGCAGGCGGATCATTCCCTGTGCCTCCTCGGTAGGCCCGGGGGCCGCCAACATGGTAACGGCCTGCGCCACCGCGACCGTAAACAACATCCCGCTGCTGGTATTTCCGGCGGACACCTTCGCTTCCCGCCAGCCGGATCCGGTGCTCCAGCAGTTAGAGCAGAGCAGCAGCCTTGCCGTGACGACAAACGACGCGTTCCGGCCGGTCTGCAAGTACTGGGACCGGATCACCAGGCCGGAAATGGTCATGACGGCGCTGATCAACGCCATGCGGGTGCTGACAGACCCGGCGGAGACCGGAGCCTGCTGCATCGGGCTCTGCCAGGATGTGGAAGGGGAGTCCTACGATTTTCCGGAATATTTCTTCCAGAAACGGGTGCACCGGATCACCAGGCCCGCGGCAGTCGAGGAAGAGCTGGAAGACATCCTGTCTGTGATCGAAAATGCGAAAAAGCCGCTGGTGATCGTCGGCGGAGGCGTGCGTTTTTCAGAAGCAGGCGAGGCGGTGGAGCAGTTCTGCGAGGAATTCAAGATCCCCTTCGGCGAGACCCAGGGAGGAAAGAGCGCGTGCAGATCCAGCCATCCGTACTGCCTGGGCGGCATCGGCGTGACCGGGACCAGCGCGGCAAATGTGACCGCAAGGGATGCGGACGCGGTGATCGCCATCGGCAGCAGGCTGTCCGACTTTACCACCAGCTCCAAATGGCTGTTTAAAAATAAAGATGTGAAGTTTGTCACCATCAACAACTGCAGATATCATGCTTACAAAATGGATGCGGTGAAGGCGGTAGGAGACGCCAGGGCCACTGTGGAAGCACTGTCCGAAAAGCTGCGTGCAAAGGGCTATGTTTCCTCCTATACAGACGAGATCGAGACAGCAAAACGGGCATGGGACGATGAGATGGCGCGGCTGGCAGGCATCGAATATACGGGAGAGGATTTTGAGCCGAACATCAAGGCAAGAGACCCCAGGACCATCCCGGAATTTGTTAAGCTGACTGACGGAAGGATTACCCAGACGGCAGCGCTTGCGGCCATCCGCAGGGTTATCGATCCGGACGCGACCATCATCACGGCGGGAGGCTCCCTGCCCAGCTGTATGCAGAGGATGTGGACGACAGATAAGCGGGGCGGCTATCACGCGGAGTACGGCTATTCCTGTATGGGCTACGAGGTGGCGGCGACCCTGGGCGTGAAGATGGCCGAGCCGGACAATGAAGTATACTGTGTGGTAGGCGATTCCAGTTTCCAGATGCTCCACAGCGAGATCATGACCATCATGCAGGAGAAAAAGAAAGTCAATATCCTGGTATTTGACAACTGCGGGTTCGGGTGCATCAACAACCTGGAAATGAATCACGGGATCGGAAGCCTGGCCACGGAATTCCGCTACACCGACGGACAGAAGCCCTGCGGAGACCTGATCCCGGTGGATTACGCGAAGATCGGGGAGGGCTACGGTCTGAAAACCTACACCTGCCGGACCATTGGGGAACTGGAAGCGGCCCTGGAGGACGCGAAAAAGCAGGAGATCGCGTGCCTCTTTGACTTGAAGGTGATCCCGAAGACTATGACAGACGGGTATGAGTCCTGGTGGAATGTGGGCCTGGCCGATGTATCGGAAAAGGAATCCGTCCGGGAAGCCTGGAAGGGCGTGAAGGAAGGCCGGGAGGCAGCGAGGGTATATTAGATATAGGAGGAATGCAGGATGAGCAAAGTATTCGGTTATCCGAAATTTGATGAAAACGGTGAGATGATTCTCACGACCTATGACAATGAATATCAGGCGATGATGATGGATATCCGCGTGTATCACATGCAGGCCGGGGAAATGAGGAGGTTTTACAGGGAGGGCGAAGAGACGGCAGTCCTTCTCCTGTCCGGAACCATAACATTTGCCTGGGAGGGACAGAAGAAAACGGTCAGCAGAAAGGATGTGTTCACGGAAGGCCCCTGGTGCCTCCACGTGTGCCCCTGCGTGGAGATCAACGCGGCAGCGGGAGAAGAAACCGAGATCCTGGTGCAATGCACGAAAAATGACAAAGAATTTTCCAGTCGCCTGTACGCGCCGGAGGACGCTCCCTGGGGATATTCCAGCGTCGGGAAATTCGGCAATGTGGCGAAGCGCCGGGTCAATACGATCTTTGACCACGACATTTGCCCGGAATCCAATATGGTTCTGGGCGAGGTGCTCAACGACAGAGGAAACTGGTCCGGATATCTTCCACACAGGCATCCCCAGCCGGAGACCTATTTCTTCAAGTTCGACCGTCCGGAAGGGTTCGGGGCCAGCTTTATCGGGGATCAGGTGTATAAGAGCGTGGACAACAGCTTTTCCGCAATACCGGGCGGAGAGCTTCACCCGCAGGCCGCGGCGCCGGGATTTCAGATGTACACCTGCTGGATGATCCGCCACCTGGACGGCAATCCGTGGCTGCAGACAGACCGCTGCGAGGATGAGCGGTATACCTGGCTGCACGACGCAAACGATTAGAAATAGGTCCGGCCATGCGGGTGACTTTCATGGCGCGGAAGCTGAAAAGCGGTCCGGCCATGCGGGCGGAGAGGAAGCCGCATGACGGACCATGCACAGGAAGGAGACATAGATTATGGCAAGGGAATTTATCGTACCCGGACAGATCATCACCGGGGCGGGCGCCCTCGATATGGCGGAGAGCGCGCTGAGACAGCTTGGAAAGAAGGCGATGATCGTAACAGATCAGGTTATGATCGAACTGGGAAACTGCGCAAAAGTAGAGGCGGCGCTTAAAAACCAGGGGATCGCCTATACCATTTATTCGGAGATCACAGGAGAGCCTACGGACACGATGATTGAAAACGGATTGAAGCAGTACAGGGAAGAAGGCTGCGACTTTTTGGTGGCCCTCGGCGGGGGCAGCCCCATTGATTCCATGAAGGCGATCGGCTCTCTGGTAAAGAACGGGGGAAATATCTCGGATTATATGGGCAAGATCATTGATGTGGAGATGCCTCCCATGGCCGCGATCCCGACAACGGCAGGAACCGGATCGGAGGCGACACAGTTTACGATCATCACAGATACAAAAAAAGACATCAAGATGCTTTTGAAGGGAAAGGTCCTCATGCCGGCGCTGGCAGTCAGCGATCCGCAGTTTACGATGACGGCGCCTCCCAGGATCACGGCGGCAACCGGACTTGACGCGCTCTGCCATGCGGTAGAGGCGTACACCTCCAACAAATCGCAGACATTGTCCGACACCTTTGCACTGTCAGCAGTAAAAAGAATCTTCCGATATCTCCCCAGAGCATTCCGCGACGGGAAGGATGAGGAGGCAAGGACGGAAATGGCAGTCGCGGCTCTGGAGGCCGGAATCGCATTTAACAACGCGTCCGTAACCCTGATTCACGGAATGAGCCGCCCCATCGGCGCCATGTTCCATGTTGCCCACGGGCTGTCCAACGCCATGCTGATGAAGGAGTGCTTAAGCTTTGCGCTGAGCGGGGCATACGACCGGTTCGGGGAGCTCGGAAGGAGCATCGGCGCGGCATCGGCGCAGGATACGGACAGGGATGCATCCGAAAAATTCCTTGCGGCAGTGGCGGAGCTGACAGAGGAGCTGGAGACACCCACCCTGGAGCAGTACGGGATCGAGAAGGACGCATTTTTCCAGGTGATCGGGAAAATGGCCCATGACGCCATGGAGAGCGGCAGCCCGCAGAACACGAGAAGGAACGTGACCCAGGCGGATGTGGAGCAGATGTACCGGAACCTGTATTCTTAAGCGGCATCTCTGTGAAGGAGCCGTACAGAGATCGGAAACGGAATGAAAATCAAGAGGCAGTGTAAAGGATCGTATGAAAAAACGATACGGGAATTGCCCGCATTAAAAAACAGGAGGAAGAAAAAAATGTTGAGTAAAGAGAAAGTAAAGCTGGGGATCGCCCCCATCGCATGGACCAACGACGACATGCCGGATCTTGGAAAGGAAAATACATTTGAGCAGTGCATCAGCGAAATGGCGCTGGCAGGCTTCACCGGCTCTGAGGTGGGAAATAAATACCCGAAGGATACCGAGGTCCTCAAAAAGGCGCTGGAGCTGCGGGGGATGGAAATCTGCAATCAGTGGTTTTCCTGCTTCCTGATCACAAAGCCGTTTGAAGAGGTAGAAAAGGAGTTCCGGAGCCAATTGGCTTTTCTGCAGACCATGGGCGCAAAGGTGATCGGCGCCTCCGAGCAGAGCCACAGCGTGCAGGGCATGACAGACACGCCGGTTTTCGGCCATAAATACGTGATGAACGACGAAGAGTGGGACACCTTCTGCAATGGGATGAACCGGCTGGGAAGGATCGCGAAGGAGGAATACGGCATCGCTCTGACCTTCCATCACCACATGGGGACCGTGGTGCAGGACGAGGCGGAGGTAGACCGCATGATGGAGAACACCGACCCGGAATATGTAAGCCTTCTGTTTGACACGGGACATTTCGCGTACTGCGGAGTGGATCCTCTGAAAATGGTGAAAAAATATGCCGACCGCATCAAGCATGTTCATCTGAAGGACATCCGCCGGGAGATGGTGGAAAAGGTAAAAGCGGAGAACTTAAGCTTCCTGGACGGAGTGCGGATGGGAACATTTACGGTGCCGGGCGACGGCTGCATCGACTTCGATCCCATTTTCAAGGTGCTGGAAGAGACCGGATATGAAGGGTACATGCTGGTAGAGGCGGAGCAGGATCCGGCAAAGGCAAATCCGCTGGAATACGCGATGAAGGCAAGGAAATTTATTGCGGAAAAGACCGGGCTGTGATCCGGAAAACTGCCGGGGAATGTGCAGGCGCGGGAATCTGGAAAATGGACGGGTCATATGCGGATGCAGGAGCCGGCGCGGGCCCTCTATCTGAGATATAAGAAACAAAAATTCATATAAATTAAGGAGGAAATATCATGGTAACAGTAGGAATCATCGGAGCAGGAAGAATCGGAAAGGTACATGTGGAGAGCATTTGCACGCAGGTTGCAGACGCGAAGGTCAAGACGCTGGCGGATCCCTTTATGAACGACGCGACGGCGGCGTGGGCGAAGGATATGGGCGTGGAGCAGATCACAAAGGATTATAAGGAGATCCTTGCGGATCCGGAGATCGATGCGGTGCTGATCTGTTCATCCACAGATACCCATTCCCCCATCTCTGTGGAGGCGATCCAGGCAGGCAAGCACGTATTCTGCGAAAAGCCCATCGACCATGACGTGGCAAAGATCCAGGAGGTCATCGACGCGTTAAAGGGCAGCAAGGTAAAATACCAGGTAGGCTTCAACCGCCGTTTTGACCACAACTTTGAGGCAGTACAGAGAGCGGTTGCGGAAGGAAAGGTGGGGGATACCCATCTGATCAAGATCACATCCAGAGACCCGGAGCCGCCCAGTGCGGAGTATGTAAAGGTATCCGGCGGCATGTTTTTGGACATGACCATCCATGATTTTGACATGGTGCGCTTCCTGGCAGGCTGCGACGCGGAGGAGGTCTATGTGGAAGCGGCAGTCCTGGTAGACCCGGCCATCGGAGAAGCAGGGGATGTGGATACGGCAGTCATCACGCTGAAAATGGAAAACGGCGCCATCGCGGTGATCGACAATTCCAGAAAAGCAGTCTACGGATACGATCAGAGAGCGGAGGTATTCGGCTCAAAGGGAATGGCGGCCACAGGAAATGATACCGCATCCGCGGCAGTGATCAGCAACGAGAACGGCGTGACCGGAGAGAAGCCGCTGCATTTCTTCCTGGAGCGCTATATGGCGGCTTACGCAAAGGAGATCAAATGCTTTATCGATGCCATCGAGAAGGATACGGACACGCCTCTGGGAGTCATGGACGGCTTAAAGCCGGTACTGATGGGGCTTGCCGCAAAGAAATCCTATGAAGAGCACCGTCCGGTGAAGATCTCGGAGATCACCGCATAATACACAGGATGATATAAGCAGGGATCATGTATTGTCACTGTTCACTACCTGCTGGCATGAAAATGCATGACCCTGCAGGAAGAAAACACCGGCCGCCGTAATCCAGACTACGGCAGCCGGAACTAAAGATAACAGGGAATCAATTTGCTGCGCAGATTGGTTGCATAACAGGGAGAATTTTTATGAAAAAGGAAGAAAATAACCAGAACGGAAAGCTGAGCTGGGGAACCAGAGTCGCCTATGCAGGCGGAGACGTTGCGTGCAATGTCATATTTGGTATGGTGGGAACGCTCCTCACCTTATTTTATACAGATTATGTCGGAATCAATCCGGCAGCGGTAGGAATGGTCATGCTGATCAGCCGTCTGTTTGACGGAGTGTCGGACATGGTGATGGGGGTCATCGTGGAAAAGACGCATTCCAAATGGGGAAAATCAAGGCCCTGGATCCTGTGGATGAGCGTACCCTACGCATTGTCGGCGGTGCTGCTGTTTACGGTGCCTCACACCACCGCAATGGTGCAGTCCATTTACATATTTGTCACTTATAACTTCTGCACGACTCTGTGCTACACCGGATTGAACCTGCCCTACGGAAGCCTGTCTGCCATGATGACAAGGGAGTCAGGGGAACGGGATATGCTGAGCGTGGTGAGGATGGGGCTGTCCCCGCTGGGACGGATCATGGCAGTGACCTTTACCCTTCCCCTTGTCAAGCTGTTCGGCGATACCCAGTCGGCGTGGGTGAAGACCATGAGCATCTGGGCGGCGATCGCGCTGGTGCTGTTGATCATCTGCTTTGTAAAATGTGAGGAAACGGTGAAGATCGATGTCAAGCCGGAAAAGCGGGAAGTGCCCATGAAAAAGGCGTTTCACGCATTGGTGACAAACCAGTATTTCTGGGCAGTACTGGTGCTGTGGATGCTCCAGAGCGTGTCCTTCGGAATCTCGGGGACGATCCTTCCCTACTACTGCAAATACATTTTCCGCAATGATACGTGGATGTACAGCATGCTGTATCTGACGGAAACAATCACGCTGGTGATCTGCATTTTCCTCTGCGCGCCGCTGATCCGGAAGTATGGGAAACGGAATACGGCGCTCGCCGGGGCCGTGATCGCGGGAATCTCACAGCTGTGCTTTTTCCTGTTCCCGTACAGCTTTCCGGGAATGGTCGCAAGCTGTGTGGGAAGGGCGGTCGGACTTGCGCCGCTGAATGCCGCCGTATTCGGAATGATCGGAGACGTGGTGGAATTTGGACAGTGGAAGACCCATGTAAGGCAGGAAAGCTTTATCTTCGCGGGCGGCTCCATCGGGACAAAGGTCGGCGCGGGAGTGGCTTCCGCCGCAATGACGGGACTTCTGTCGGCGGCCGGTTATATCAGCTCGGCAGCGGGTGCGGCAGAACAGCCGGAGACCGCGCTGGAAATGATCGTACAGATTTATAAATTCGGTCCTTTGATCGTGGCGGTCATTGCCGTTGTGACACTTTATCTTTACAGGCTGGATACCAAATATGACGCGGTCATGGAGGAGCTTCGGGAGAGGGAAGCAAGGGGAGAACTGTAGTCATAAAACGGATGCGCTGGCAGAGATAGGAGTGCGCCGGCACGGTTTTTGCAAATGGGAGAGCAGGCTGGAAATTTTTCCAGCAGAACGGCTGTGTCAGCAGGCGAATGTATAGAAGGGGAAGAGATCATGGAACAGACAAAGATCATGAACAGGCGCAGGAACCTGATGATGGTATCGGGCGCGTTTATCATATTTTTCACAGGCTTTCCGCACGTATGGTCGATCTATCAGCCATATGTGATGGAACAGGCCGGCTGGAGCCAGGGGCAGGCGTCCATGTGCTTTTATCTCGCGCTGGCCGCGTTTGTATTCGGAAATATCGTCGGGGGGCGGATGCAGGACCGCGGAAATCCGCGGAAGGTGCTCTGGTACGGAGGCTATCTCTTTTCCGGGGGAATCCTGTTTTCCTCGTTTCTGATCACGCCGTCGCCCATATTTTTCTATATTACCTATGGGATCATGCAGGGATTCGGCCAGGGAATGGTCTACACGACGATCATTTCCACGGCTCAGAAATGGTTCCGGGACAGGCCCGGCTTCGCGTCCGGGGTGATCGTGACGGCAAACGGGCTGTGCGGATTCTTCCTGGCTCCGGTCAGCCGAAGGCTTCTGGCGGACGGCGGGCCGAAGCTGGCGCTGCTTTTGATCGGGCTTGCGATCGCGGCGGTATGGCTCGCCGGCTGCCTGCTCTTTGCGGCGCCGGGGCAGCAGGGGGAGGCGTCCGGAGCGGGGTCCACGGCGGGAGTGAAGGCTGCGTCCGGGGCGGAATCTGTGACAGAAATGAAGGCTGCGGGCGGAGCGGAGCCTGTGGCAGAAATGAGGACTGTGGACGAAGCGGGATCTGCGGCAGAGATGAAGGCTGCAGCCGGAGCGGAAAATGCAACGAAAATGAGCGCTGCATACGGGCAGGAGCCAGGGGTGCAGAGACAGTATACCTCCGGCGAAATGATCCGCACAAAGAAATTTTATTACCTGCTGTTCACTATGCTGTTCGGACTGCTCTCTTATTTCCTGGTGTCGCCGGTATCCCAGAGCTATCAGATCTCGTTGGGGATCCCGGAAGCAGCGGCAGTCAGCGCGGTCATGTTCGGCTCAGTCATGAATGCGGGAATGCGGCTGGCCCTGCCCACACTGGCAGACCGGATCGGGCGCGTTCCCTGCATCCGGGCAGTGCTCCTGATGGCGGCGGCAGCCATGGCGGTGCTGGGGACGGCCCGCTCCTACGGGGCCACCGCGGCGGTCATCGTGATATATGGGTGCTACGGAGGAATCATGGGAAGCTTCCCGGCGTTTACAAGCTCGATCTTCGGAATCCGGCATATGGGGGAAAATTACGGATATGTGATGCTGGGCATCGTGATCGCCACCTTTGCAGCGCCTGGGATCACAGGGATCCTGACGGGAAATGGATACGGCATGCGGACGGTATTCCTCATGGGTGTTGGATTCGCCGTGCTGGCATTTGTCTGTCTGACGCTGCTGGAGAGGGAGCTGAAAATGGAGAAAAGGGCCGGGACGGGCGAAGACCTGCAGAAGGCAGAATGAGAATCGGATGAGGCGGGAATCCCATCTACTGGCGGGCCCGCAGAGAGGAGAAAAGACATGGCATTAGTGACAATGAAGGCTTTATTGGAGCAGGCCCAGGCAGAGCGCCGGGGAGTCGGTGCATTCAGCGTGGGCAATATGGAAATGGTAAAAGGTGCGGTTCGGGCGGCGGAGGAGCTGAGGACGCCGATCATCCTGCAGATCGCGGAGGTCCGGCTGAAGCATTCCCCGTTACATTTGATGGGGCCCATGATGGTGCAGGCGGCAAAGGAAGCTGAGGTGGACATTGCGGTCCATCTGGACCACGGCCTCACCATGGAGACGGTCCGCCAGGCGCTGGAGCTTGGCTTTACCTCGGTGATGTATGACAGCTCTGCATATTCTTTTGCGGAAAATATAGAGCGGACCCGGGAGGCCGCGGAGCTGGCCAGGGCATATGGAGCCACTGTGGAAGCAGAGCTGGGCCTGGTAGGAGGGAGCGAGGACGGAAGCTGCGACCACGGCATCCGCTGCACGGATCCCCGGGACGCGAAGATCTTCTGTGAAAGGACAGGAGTGGACGCGCTGGCGGTTGCCATAGGAAATGCGCATGGCAACTATCCGGTTGCGCCCAGGCTGGCATTTGACGTGTTGGAGCAGATCCATGCGGAGACGGGCAGCATTCCGCTGGTCCTTCACGGCGGCAGCGGGATTACAGACGCGGATTTTCAGACCGCGATCCGAAAGGGGATCGTGAAGGTGAATATCGCTACAGCAAGCTTTAACCAGCTGATGAAGCGGTCAGAGGAGTATATGCGGACGGAAGGGGCGCACAATTATTTTTCGTTGAATGAGGCGATGGTGCGGGGGACTTACGAA
Source organism: uncultured Lachnospiraceae bacterium (assembly GCA_949893755.1). Classification (GTDB taxonomy): domain Bacteria; phylum Bacillota; class Clostridia; order Lachnospirales; family Lachnospiraceae; genus Schaedlerella. The sequence continues at coordinate 43,331 of CATLCV010000005.1, forward strand.
AATGTGAAGCATCATATAGAGGTGTTCTGCTGTTAAATTTTTTCCAGGGTGACGTACATTTTTTATTAAACAACCAATATGTTCTCTCTTTTCTCAGCAGGTGCCGTGTGGTATAATGAATTGCATATGAATCAAAAAACTGTCCGAAGGAGGGGATTGCATTGGACGAATATGGATCAATGAGCGCCTGGAAGGGAGTAAGCATTCAGCAGTATAAAACGGATGTTGGATTTCGCACACTTGTAGAAGGCGTAAATGAAAATCTGTATATTATTCCAAAATATCAGAGAAAATATCGTTGGAGCAGGAAGCAGGTTATTGCGTTAGTTGAGTCATTGATCCGTGATCTGCCGATTCCTCCGATCTATACATGCAGAAATCAAGAGAATCAATTGGAAATTCTGGATGGGCAGCAGCGTATTTTAAGTTTGTTTTTTTACTATATAGGCTATTATTTAGACAAAAAAAAGAATAATTCCGTAGATTTTTCGGAAATTCAAGTGGAGAACTGTTCCTTTAAAGAAGCTCTGACAGATCAATTGGCGTTGGAAGAACTTCATATTCAGCTGAAAAATGAAAATGAAGAAGGATTTAATGCAGATTACAAGGAGCTTCCCGTGGAAATGAAAAGGCGTATAGATTATACGCCTATTACTGTTATAGAGATAAAGATTGATGACGAGAGACAGCGTACAAAAATATTAAGAAAAATTTTTGAAAATCTGAATGCGAAGGGCTCCCTTTTAACGCAGCAGGAATTGAGAAATGGGATATATGTCTGCGATTTTTATACTATGCTCCAGGATTATAACAGGCATAATGAGAAATGGAGAAAAATCTGGGGAAAGGAAGACGCGGCAGAGCGTGATATGGAGACTCTGCTGCGGTTTTGCGCATTAAAAAGATATGTTGGGATTGAAAGAAGAGATTCGAAGAATTTCGACTTTTCGATAGAAAACTATCATGGTTCTTATGCAAAATTGCTGGACCGGTTTTCAGAGGAGGCCATGAAATTTGATGAACAACAGATTGAAGAATACAGGAACAGCCTGGCTTGCTTTTTTGACCGCTTTGAAGTGGCTTCAACACAGTCGTCAAAAGTAGCATTGTTGGAAAGCTTTTATATCGTTTATGAAAAATTAGATGTTGATAAACCGATCACATCTGCAATACATAAGAAAATATTAAAGGATCAAATATATATATCTTATGCACGTCAAGGTACCGTTAAAAAGAAGAATATGAATGGAAGGTGGAAAAGAGTATATGAAATCTGGACCGGAAATGATGAGGCATCTTATTGATAAAATACTTGAAGATGAATTGCCTTACAGAGACAGCGTGGTCATAGGAGATAATTCCAGCGGAAAAACGCTGTTATTAAAATTACTTGTTGAAAACGTAAAGGGGAATAGTCCGGTATATTTTATTGACGCGGTGAACCGTGGATTTGATGTGAAAAAAATTTCCAGAACAGATAGAAAACCAGAATATAAAAAAACAATTTTAGAAACCAGATTACAGGAAGCGTATTTTAATCTGGTGGATTCCTTTAATTGCTTTGGAACCTTGACGGAAAGAATAGAGATCATCTATCAGTTGTATGAAAAAGAAGTTCAGGAGTTGTTTTACGAATTAACGAATGACAGGTTTCAAGTGATTTATGATAATCCGATAGGAGAGGTGGATTTTGGGAATGAACAGGGGCTTCTTTCCAGCGGTTATCAGGCTGTCATACGTATACTGCTGGAACTGTTATATTATCAGGAAATGGAGATAGAGAAGAACTCGTTACATTCTGCATGGCTTGTAATCGATGAATTGGATGAGTATTTATCTCCCAGATATTGTGCTGCGATCATGAATTTTCTGAGAAAAAAATTCCCATGGGGAAGATGGATCATAACGACACATTCCTGTGATCTGGTTGCGAATACGAACGACTCCAATTTAATCATTTTGGACAGCGGCAATTGTGAAGTCATTGACATCAATGATTATTCATCTGTTTCGGAAGTGCAGATTATATTTGATCGGGTATTTGGCAGTCGGGAAGGTTCAAAATCAGAGACAGAAAATGTACTGAGGAGACTGCTGAACAACAGAATGAATCGGGGATGGGGAGAACAAGATGAGGTATGCCTGGAACAGATTGAAAAAAGAAAATTGACTGCTTCACAGCAGCTTATCGTACGTCAGATACGGGAATGGTGAATGATAAATGGAAGATTATTTACTGCTTGAGATGCCGGCATTCAAGCCTCATTATAAAAAATGGAAAAAATACGGATATAAGAATGTGACAGAAAAAAATAATTTAAAGGATGCATTAGAAGAAAGTACAGGCGGATTTTGTATGTATTGCTATGCGCGAATCCGCGTGGACAAAAAATTATATGCCGATCTGGAGCACGCAATTGAAAAAAGTAATTCAGATAAGCTGATAGAATGTATTCCGAATATCGGTTTGGCTTGTTCTGTCTGCAATCAATCTTTTAAACGTATCGGAGAAAAAAAGAGAAAAATTGAAAAAAATACGATCCGTCAATTTGAGAAAACCAGCAGATGCTCTGCTGAGTGCCGAAAACAATGTACAGTTGCCTGCAAAGCGCTGAGGGAATTGCAGAAGGAATACAGCGCAGGTTCTGGCGCGGAAATATTATTACAGCCTATGGGCATCCGGGGCAGCGACTCTAAGGAGATGCTTGCTTTGCAGTATAATGTGATGAAAATGGAATTTGAACCTGCCGAAAACAGGCATACATATTCTGACAGTGAGCTTCGGTTTATCAAAGCACATATAAAGAGATTTCATCTAAACGATCCTGAATTTCGTTCACGGCAGCTATTTGATTTTGTCAGAAATGTGATTGACCATAATGGGAAGATGCCGGAATACGAATACAATAATCTGACCGTAATGCTTTTCTGTGAAAAGCTGAAAGGTAAGCCGCCCGAAGAAATATTAAAGATCTGCAAAAATATTTTCATGATCGCCTTTCTTAAAATGTAAAATTTTTATTTTTATCCCCTAAAATTTTCGAAGTATGTTATAATCATATTTACTTGAAATGAGAGGACTGAATGATCATGAAGGTAAATATTCGTAAGATCAGTGAGGAAACCGGATTCTCCATGTCTACGGTCTCCAACGCGCTGAACCGCAAAAAGGGAGTGAACAGGGAAACTGCCGAAAAGATATGGAAGGCCGCCGAGGAGCTGGGCTACCATGCGGAGGAGGAGATCACGAAGATCCGGTTTGTCATATTCAGAAGGGACGGGCGGATCATTGACGAGAGTTCCTTCCATCCGGCGGTGATCGAAGGGGTGGAGCGCCAGGCGAAGCTTATGGGCTACGAGACCATTTTCTGCTATGTAGACATCAATGACCCGGATTATCAGGAGCAGCTTCACGATATCCTGACGGATATGCAGAGCGCGGTGGTGCTCCTGGGAACCGAGATGCTGGAGGAGGATTACGAGCCTTATGCCGCCGCCAGGAACCGGATCATCCTTCTGGATGGGCGCAGCGACAGATACGCCTTTGACAGCGTGCTTATCAATGACGCGGACGCCGCTGCGGGGGCCATGGAATATCTGGCGGAAAAGGGGCATACAAGGATCGGATACCTGCGGGGGGAATCCCGGATCCAGGCGTTCCGGTCCCGGGAAATGGGATATTATCAGGTCATGAATCAGCACGGATTTTCTGTAAAGCCGGAATATATCGCGACGGTGGGGACCAGGATCGAGACTGCTTACCGGAGCATGAAGGAATACCTGGAAAAGGCAAAAGAGGTGCCGACGGCATTTTTCGCGGATAACGACGTGATCGCGATCGGATGCATGCAGGCAATGAAGGAATGCGGCTACCATGTTCCAGGGGATATTTCGGTGATCGGCTTTGACGATGTGGCCTACGGGATGGTCTCGGACCCGCCCTTATCCACGGTGCACGTATATAAGCAGGAGCTGGGGGCCCGGGCGGTGCGTGAGCTTCTGTCTGCGGAAGGAAAGGACCGTCAGGCAAAAGTAAAGATCCAGGTGTGCGCGGAATTTGTAGAACGGGGGAGCGTGAAAGAGATCACGCAGGCATCATCAAAAAAGCAGACGCCGGGGCATGGAACAGATCGGTAAAAAGAGAACATACAAAAAGAAAGGGACTGCAGGAAGACGACTCTGGGCACAGGGGATTTTCCGGCAGTCCTTTATATTTTGCGCCGAAAAGGTTTGCTTTTGTGATAAAAAATTTTCTCTGTGAAAATTCATTGTGTAAAACTTGATGTAAAAATTATATATATATAATCAGTAAAAAAAGGTTGTGCGGTAAATGGGCTTAAAAATTTACGATTTATTTGGTGAAGATGCACAATAAATAGGAGTGTTAACTTTGGATAACAAACAAATTGTATTCCTTTTGAAAAAATATTATAAAAAACTATTGAAAATTTTATATAAAAGTTTATAATTCATTATATAAAATAAAAAGGAGATACAAGATCATGGGAAAGATTGGAGTAGTCGGAAGTATCAACATGGACATGACGGTAAAAGCGGAGCGGATTCCTCTTAAGGGTGAGACCCTCAAAGGATGGGATCTGCAGTACATTCCGGGCGGAAAAGGCGCCAACCAGGCAGTTGCCATGGCAAAGCTGGGAGCTGAGGTCGAGATGTTCGGTTGTGTGGGGGACGACGCGGCCGGAGAAAGTCTTGTAAAGAATCTGCAGGACACAGGCGTTGAGACCGGACACATCAAGGTGGTTCCGGGAGTGCCTACCGGTCTGGCGATGATCACGGTCGGCGAAAATGACAATACGATCATCGTAGTCGCAGGTACAAACAACCATGTAGACATTGAGTATGTAAACGAAGTGAAGGATTCCATTCTGGAGTGTGAGATCGTACTGCTCCAGCACGAGATTCCCCAGGAGACCGTGGAATACGTCATTTCCCTCTGTGCGGACAACGGCGTAAAGGTGGTCCTGAATCCGGGTCCGGCAAGACCGGTGAAGCAGGAGATCCTGGAGAAGGTCACTTACCTGACCCCCAACGAGCATGAGGCCGTGATCCTGTTCGGCAAGGACATTTCCTTTGAGGAAATGATGAAGAGATATCCGGAAAAACTGGTCATCACCCAGGGCTCCCGGGGAGTCAGCACCTGCCTGAAAAACGGAGAGGTCATCCTGGTGCCCGCAAGAAAAGCGAATGTGGTCGATACCACCGGGGCCGGGGACACTCTGAACGGAGCCTTCACCGTTGCGGTCACGGAAGGGAAGGGCATCGCGGAGGCGCTGGCATTTGCCAATACCGCAGCCGGGCTGTCCACAGAAAAATTCGGGGCACAGGGCGGAATGCCGACCCTCGAAGAAGTCAGGGCTGTGATGCAGTAACGTAACAGTGAAATCCTAAAAAAGCAGATGCTGCAGTCTGCGCGCCTGCTTTAGCGGCGGTGCTGCGGGAAAGATCCGGCAAATTTGAAATACAGCTCAACTGCCGGATGCCTTGCAGCAATGTGCAAGGCACCGTGAATAGTCACGCCGGATCACTCTTGTGGGAAGAGGGGTAAATCTTTGGCTTGAATTTATAGAATTAGATGTTAAAATATTTTTATACCTTATGTAATCGTTGAATGTCCATAATAGGGGTTCTCTTGAGGGGATAACTTATGAACTGGACGAAAGGCTATAATGGGATGCATCTGGGCATAAGCTTATGGTAAATATCATCAATGGACTTGGAAAAGCGGGGAGTGTGGGATCTATGCGTAAGCGTTTTAATACAACAGGATTGTGCTATCCAAAAGAGCATTATATGGTCAATCTGGAGGAGCGGTTAGAGGAGATTAAGACGCTGGTAGACGGCGGGGAATATTTTGTGATCAACAGGGCGCGGCAGTATGGAAAGACAACGACGATCAACCTGCTGGCGGAAAAATTAACCAGACAGTATGCCGTATTTTCAATCAGCTTTGAAGGGATGGAAGAGGAAGTATATACATCGGCAGACCGGTTTTGCATGAATTTTTACAGCCTGTTAAGCGATGAATTTTCATATCATACGGTTGAAGGTATGCCGTGTTCGATCAGCGAAGAGTGTGAAAGAAGAAGCACAGGCGGGACGGCAAGGCCGGGAATGGGCGGAATTTCAGAGTTCATTTCCCAGATGTGCCGGGAAGCCGACAGGCCGGTTGTGCTGATCATAGATGAAGTGGATCAGGCAAGCGGATATGATATCTTTATTACATTTTTGGGGATGCTGCGTAAGAAATTTCTGGCCAGGAAAAAACAGCCGACTTTTCAGTCGGTAATTCTGGCCGGTGTATATGATATCAAAAATATGAAATTAAAGCTGCGTCAGGAGACAGAGCATCAGTATAATAGTCCCTGGAACATTGCGGCAGATTTTATGGTAGAGATGAGCTTTTCCGTACCGGATATTGCAGGAATGCTGGAGGAATATGAAAAGGATGTCCGCACGGGGATGGATTTTCTGGTTATGGCGGAACTGATTTATGATTATACGTCAGGTTATCCATTTCTCGTCTCACGGCTTTGTAAGATTTTGGATGAATATATTCCGGGCAGAGAAGGATTTCCGGATCTCCCGTCTGCCTGGTCAAGGGATGGAATTGCGGAGGCTGTGAAGATTCTGCTGGCAGAACCCAATACGCTGTTTGATGATATGGTCAAAAAACTGAATGATTTTTCCGTGCTGAGACAGGCTCTGTATAGCATTTTATTTTTAGGAGAGCAGGTGCCGTATAATGTAGATCATTATGCGATCAATCTGGGAGTCATGTTTGGATTTGTAAAATTGTCGGAAGGATTTGTACAGATTGCTAACCGAATATTTGAGACCAGGATATATAATCTGTTTCTATCGGAAGAGATACTGAACAGTGCCTTGTACAGGGCGGCTTCTGCGGATAAAGACGGGAACCGTTTTATACGGAATGGTATGCTGGATATGGAGCAGGTACTGGAACGGTTTGTAATATCATTTTCAGATATTTATTCGGATGCGGATGAATCCTTTATAGAGGAAAATGGGCGTCGATTTTTCCTGCTCTATTTGAAGCCGATCATTAATGGAGTCGGGAATTTTTATATAGAAGCAAGGACGCGGAACCGTCGAAGGACGGATGTGATCATTGACTATCATGGGCAGCAGATCGTGTGTGAATTGAAGATATGGCACGGAAAAGAGTACCATACACGGGGAGAAAAGCAACTGATAGATTATCTGGATTCTTACCATCTAAAAACAGGATATATGCTGAGTTTTAATTTTAATAAAAAGAAGAAAATTGGAGTTCAAAGGATCCAGTTAGGAGAAAAATTGCTGATAGAAGCGGTGGTTTGATGATACACGTCATGCACCGGCCAAGGGGATTCGATCACTCGCGGGTCTCATTCCCCGCAGCTTGCTACGGGAGGGGGCATTTACTATGGCCGCGGCAGCTGATTCCGAAGCGTATCAAAAGGGGCTGCTTTCCACAGCCCCCCTTTTTCAATCCTGATACTTGATCCTTTCCACCAGAGATGTCCTGTCCTGCTCCTTCAGGCAGCCGTAGGACACCGCCATGGGAAGAAGGACCATGGCCGCAATATACAGCCCCACCGCCGCAAACGGAAACCGGTAATGCAGATAAGGGGCGGTCCGGCTCATATACCGTATCAATCCAAATCCGGCCAGAGATCCTGCCGTGAGCGTGATGACCAGATTCGGCAGCGCAAGAAGCAGGCTCTCCCACAGAAGCATCCTGCGCAGCTGCTTTTGCTCCATCCCTACGGATTCCAGCATGGACAGTTCCTTTTTCCGGGAGGCGAAGCTGCCGATCAGCGTATTGACCAGATTGAAAAGGCTGAACAAAATGATGAACAGGGAAAGTCCGTAGATCTGGGTCTGATTTGCCTGGATCGAGACGGAATCCTCCTGCATCTGTTCCCGCAGTGTAGAGAGGCAGAGGTCGTCATATCCGCTGATCAGTTCTTTCAGATCCTCTTCTATCTGCAGCCCGTTCTTTTCGTAATTCTCCGCGGAAATGGTGAAGTGATACGCGGTATTCATATTTTTCCACAATTTTTTCATAGTTACGTCTGTCATGCAGAACTCATCCTCGACGTAGGAAGCCGGATCTGCAACGGATTCCGATGCGACGGCCGCAACCTCCAGTTCAATCTGATGCTCCTCTCCGTCAAAATACCGGACGGTCAGCATTTCTCCGGGTACAAACGAGGCTCCGGTGAGCTGCTCGTAAAATTCCGGCCTGGTGATCAGGATGGCATCGTGCTCCGCCAGATATTCATAGGTATTGTTCCCCTCGGCGTCCAACTGAAAATATTCGGTATCATTTTCCGTAAGGGGGTAGAAGGTCTGTGTAAATGTACTCCCATTGCGTTCGATTACACCCATCGCGGTGTGTGTCGTCTGCACATCCTTCACATGGGGAATCTGCCGGATGCGCTGCTCCAGTTCCTCACTCAGATGGCCGGTCAGCTGCATATCCGTGATCCCGTAAGTTTTCGGCGACGTGTGGCTGTACAGATAAGAGAGATCGTATTCCCCGTTTCGAAAAAGAGCCTGTCTGGAAAATGCTTCCTTGTCCCAGGAGGAATTCCAGGTGGAGGCAGCCATAAACAGGATGCCGCCAAAGGCAAGGGACGCTGTCGTAAGCCACCATTTTTTCCGGCTGCTCCGGTTTTCCAGTCTGGCCAGTGTGTATGGGGACAAGGGCCTGCGGCGGGAGAGAGAAAAATGCCCGCCCGCTTCATCGCTCCCCGTACTCTTTGCCGCGTCCACCGGGGTAATCTTTGCCGCAAAGGAGGCGGGCCTGCGGATGGAAAACTGGACAATGAAGCTCGCCGCAGCTGCCGCAAGAAGGCAGACGATCCCATAATTTTTCCAATTCCATCCGTCTGGCAGCAGAATATACGCGATGATTCCGCTAAGCAGCAGCCCCGGGGGAATGGAGACCGCGCTGAGCAGCCAGCCCTCCCGGCGTATCATCTTCCGGACCTGCACCGGAGTCATCCCAATGGTCTGGAACTGCCCGATCTGCCGCACCCGGGACATTACGGAAAAATAAAAGATACTGTAGATCACAAGGCCGCCTGCAAAAAAGAGCAGGACAGCGACAAAGAAAAGGACATACAATCCGGAGTTCCCTTTCTGGAGCGATTCGCCGAATTTCCCATTGGGGTTGACGTCCGGACGGCTGATCCCATGATCGGCGGCAAGCTGGTAGATCAGCGTGGTAAATGCGGTATAAGGCATGCCGTCTGTATCCTGGAGACGCACAAGGGCCTCATAGGGGATTTGCTTCATCAGATCGCTCTTCTCCGCAAATTCCCGGGAAACGCAGACGCTGTATGAGGAAGACGGAATTGTTTTCTCCGTCAGTCCGGTGATGACAAAGTGTTCCATACCGCTTCCCGTGTCCAGAGTGACAGAGGAACCGATCCTGCCCCCGTTTTCCAAGGCCGGCGCAGAGCCGGATGCAGATTCATTTTCCAAAGCCGCCGCAGAGTCCGGATTCGCTGATTTCTTCAATGCGTCTATAAAGGTTTTATCCACCACGATCTCGTTATACTTCTCAGGTGCCTTACCTTCTGCAAGCTGATAGGTTTCTATGGCCCCGCCATGGCTTCCGAAGAAGGTATAATGATATTTGGCGTCCCCTGCCTGAAAATCCGTTTCACTGAATTTGTAAGGGACCGAAAGCTGGACCCGCTCATCATTTCCCAATTCCTCCACCTGTTCGGCGGTCACATTCATATAAATGACGTGCTGCATTTTTTCAAGGATCTGCTGCTCTGCAAAATGATAGCCCATGAGGTAAAGGGAAAGGGTGGAGACCAGCAGGACCGCCAGCAGGATGGACAGCGCGGAAAAGAAGGCGGACAGCTTCTTGGAAAGCAGGTTATTTTTGGCAAGCCGGAAAAGCAGACGGCGGTTATTATTTTTGTTCAGTCCCATTGCTGCCACCTGCTTTCTGCGATCTTTCCGTCTTCGATGCGGATCGAGCGGTCTGCCGACTGGGCGATCTCATCGTTGTGGGTGATCATGACAATGGTCTGGTGAAAATTTTTGCTGGTGGTCTGGAGCAGGCCGATCACCTCCTGGCTTGTGCGGCTGTCCAGATTTCCCGTGGGCTCGTCGGCCAGGATGATGGCGGGCTTCGCGGCCAGCGCCCTCGCGATAGCGGCACGCTGCTGCTGCCCTCCGGACAGCTTGCCGGGCTTTCGGGACAGCTTATCCTCCAGCCCCAGGGTACGGACGACCTCCATCATATACATTTCATCCGGTTCCCGGCCGTCCAGCTCCACCGGAAGGACAATATTGTCATAGATGCTCAGATTCGGGACCAGATTGTAATTCTGGAAAATAAATCCGATCTTCCTTCTCCGGAAAATGGTAAGCTCGTTCCGCTCCATTCCGTTCAGCTCCTGGCCGTCTACGACGACGCTTCCGCTTGTGGGCGTATCCAGGCCGCCCAGCAGGTGGAGGAGCGTGCTCTTGCCGGAGCCGGAGGTCCCGACAACGGCGGTAAAGCTGCCCTGCTCGATCTCCATGGTGATCCCGTCCAGAGCCTTCACCAGAACCGGTTCCTCGCCGTAATATTTTTTGAGATCATTGGTGCGCAAAATATTCATGTCTATCATCTCCTCGTGTATTCGATATCTTTGCCAGCTGTACAGCTGGTATCTTTATGATAGGCGCGAATGGTATCAATCCTGTTTCAAATTCAAAAAGAAAAGTATCAAAATCGAAACATTTCCGCCTGTACGGCTGCAAGGCACCCTGTTCAGCTCCGGTTCGGGAGGCAGACGGAGAAGCAGCTTCCTTCCCCCGGCGCGGAGCGGACGGCGATATACCCCTTCTGCAGCGTAATGATATACCTTGCGAGATACAATCCCAGACCCAGCCCTTCCTCCTGCGACACACTTTTTTCCCGGTAAAACCGTTTGAAAATGTCGTTGATATGGGCCGGTTCAATGCCTTTTCCCGTATCCTGAATCCGGATCTCCGTATACATTTCCCCGACCCGGACCAAGATGCGGACGCTCCCGTTTTCCGGTGTATATTTCACCGCGTTGTCCAGAATATTTTCAATGGCTTCCGCCGTCCATTTCCTGTCGTGGCAGACCTGAATGGAGGAACGGCAGTCCACAGAAATTTCGATATGTTTGAGTTCGGCCTTATGCATGATATTATTGACGGCGGCCGCAAGCGTGTCCAGGACCCTGCGGTTTTCCATGTCCGGATGGATCATATCCGTTTCCAGCCGGGAAGCCTTCAAAAGCGTGTCCAGGAGAAATTCCAGCTTGATGAGCTGCTGCTCCATGATCTTGTTTGCGTCTCTGCGGCAGGCGATTTCGTGACCGGGCGTATCCTGCCGCGCAGCAGCACCTGCGGCAGAAGCAGGATACGGTGCATCCTGTGATGGCGAAGCTGATGCAGCAGGAGCAGTACACGGCGCACCCTGCCGCGCCGGATCCTTTGCCGCTGATACAAAATCCGATGCAGCCGGAAACAGCGGCGCTTCTTCCTCCGACAGCATTTCGCAGTACATCTTGAGATTCGAAACCGGCGTTTTGATCTGATGGGTGATCTCCGAGATCATTTCCAGGAGCTGCTGCTTTTCCCTTCTGCTTTCTTCCAGATGCAGGGCGGTCATCCGTTCCATTTTCTCCAGCTCCATCACCACCTTGGAGGTGAGCGTTTCCCGGTTCTGCTGGTCAGGCAGAGATTCTCCCTGCATGACCTGTTCCGCGTAGCGGCAGAGCTCCGAGGAAAGACGGACAAACTGCCTGCGGAAATGAAAATAAATGCACAGGCTGATCAGGCCGCAGAACAAAACGGCTGCGGCGATCCACCCCGTCATTTGCGGCCCCCGACCCATTTATAGCCTAAGCCGTAAATGGTCTTGATATACTCATGCTCCCCGTCCGCGATCTTATTTCTCAGCCGGCTCACGTTTAAGGAAAGGGTATGCTCATTGACATAATTTTCCTTCCGGTCCCAGATTTTTTCCAGGAGGATATCCTTGGTCAGGATCTGGTCCCGGTTCCGGCAGAATACTTCCAATATCTCAAACTCCGTGGGCGTGAGGGAAACCACGTTCCCCCGGCTTTTTACGATCCGGTTTTCCAGGTCAACGGACAGGCTTCCGGCGGTATAGACCTTTTGCCCCTGGGCGCCGGAGCATCTTCTCAGTACAGTCTGGATCTTTTCCATGAGCACCTTGACGCTGAACGGTTTTACGATATAATCATCCGCCCCAAAGCGCAGCCCCTGGATGATCTCCTCCTCCAGGTTATGGGCGGTCAGGAAAAGAAAGGGAACATCGCTGCGGGAAATGGTTTCCCTGGCAAGATCAAATCCATTTCCGTCGGGCAGGTTGACATCCAGCAGGATCAGGTCAAAATGCTCCTGCTTCAAAAGAGACTTCGCCTCTTCGATACCGTATGCGGAAAAGGGGGTGATGCCGCGCTTCTGGAGATTGTAGCACAGGCCGGAATTTAAGAGTTCGTCGTCTTCGATGACTAAAATTTGTGTCTGCATGGTGTGATTCTTCTTTCTGTTGGGTTAGGCTGCGGGGAATGAAATCCCTTCTGCTGTTGATAGTATAGCAAGCCCGGGACATTGTTTCAATGGGGCAGATGCATTACGATGTGAAAAATGATTCTATTCAAACCGGCTATCCGTTGCATGTTCTCTGCTTTTATGTTATGTTTATCATGGAACTGAAAAGTCTGCGGTTTGAGGCATTCTGCACGCTTATTTCTCACGGTTTTTAAGAAACAGAGCCGTAAATAACAGTCAGGTGGTATGATATATGATGAGATTGGAAAAAGAAAAGCTCCCGATCGGAATTGAGATGTTCAGAAAGATCCGTACAGCCGGATTTTACTATGTGGATAAAACAGACTTCATAAAGGATCTGTTGAAATCCTGGGCGGAGGTCAATCTGATCACCCGCCCGCGCCGTTTTGGCAAGAGCCTGAATATGGATATGCTGCGGACCTTTTTTGAAATCGGAACAGACCCTTCTCTTTTTCAGGGACTTAAGATTTCAGAGGAGGCAGAACTGTGCGAAGCCCATATGGGGAAGTACCCTGTGATCTCCATCAGTCTGAAGGACGTGGAAGGTCGCAATTTTGAAGAGGCAAAGGATATGCTGGGCGCAGTGATCAATGAAGAAGCAATGCGTCTTCAAATGTTGATGGACAGCCCGAAGCTTACGGAATATGAGAAAAAGCAACTGGAACGGCTGCTGTTGGAGGATTTTGAAAAAACAAAGTATCTGACAGGAAGCCTGAGATTGTTATCAAATCTATTGTATAAGCATTATGAAAAACCGGTGATCCTGCTCATAGATGAATATGATGTGCCATTGGATAAAGCTTACCAGAACAAGTATTATTCGGAGATGGTCAGCCTGATCCGCTCTTTGTTCAGCCAGGTTTTAAAAACGAACCCGCATCTGCAATTCGCCGTCATTACAGGATGCCTTCGGATTGCAAAGGAGAGTATCTTTACGGGGCTCAATAATTTTAAGGTCAGGACGATATCGGATGTACGCTACGCCGGGTATTTTGGATTTACAACAGATGATGTGAAAAAACTGCTCTCCTATTATGAATTGAATGAAAAATTCGATGACCTGAAAGAATGGTACGACGGTTATCATTTTGGGGATACAGATATATATTGTCCATGGGATGTTCTCAATCAATGCGATAAATTTTTAGAATCAAAAGATGCTCCGATGGAGGCTCATTGGGAAAACAGCAGCAGTAATGCAATTGTACAGGATATTCTTGAAAATGCTTCGGCTACGGTGCGAGACCAGATCGAGGCTCTTATTTCCGGCGAATCTGTAGAGAGAGAACTGAGGCCGGAGCTGACCTACACAGACCTTGATCATGAAGATCAGGATATCCGTCAGACGTATCTGTGGAGCATCCTCTTTGCGACAGGCTATCTGACCGATGCCGACAAGCCGGATGAGAAACTGCACAGGCTTGTCATCCCGAACCGGGAGGTCCGCGAAATATATACAAATAAGATCCGTTCATGGTTTAACAGAAAGATCATCAGCAGAACAGCCCGGTGGAACAGCTTTTGTACTGCGATAAAATCAGGCAATGCCGGTGAATTTGAGGTATTATTTAACGAATTTATGTCCGAATCCATCAGCATACGGGATACGTTTGTGAAAAAAGAAATGAAAGAAAATTTCTACCACGGTTTGTTACTCGGTCTATTGCAATTAGAGGCAGACTGGGTCGTAAAATCCAATCTGGAATCTGGTATTGGCTATACGGATATTTTCATTACGATCCCGAAAGAAAAGATTGGCTGTATCATCGAAATCAAATACGCGGAGCATGGCGCGTTTGACGACGGATGCTACGAAGCTATGAAACAGATGGAAGACAATTCTTATACTGCCCTTTTAAAGGAAATGGGCATGAAAAAAGTCCACACTTATGGAGTGGCGTGCTATAAGAAAACCTGTAAGGTCATATATAAGGAAGCTTAAGGTGCTGCCGCGCCAAAAAAATCCCCACCTGTACGGTTGCTGATCCTGTCATCCGCTCCTGCCGATCACCGAATGGAGGACATCTGCAAATCGCTTCTCCGCCTGATTCAGATGCTTCCCCCTGGGATAGACCAGCGAAAGGGTAGTACTCTCTGCGCTTTTCAGCGGATAAAAAGCCAGCGTACTATCCTTTGGATCCCAGGAAAGCGCACCGAGCTTGCGCCTGCAATAATCCACAGGACCGATAAAAGCGCCTGCCCCGGTCATACAAAGGGAACAAAGCAGGTTTGCGTCCTCCGATTTGAACGCTTCCACGGGCCGGAACCCGGCCTCCTCAAAGAGCCTGTCAACCGGTTCCAGCAGGCATTTGTTCTTATACGGCAGAAGGAACGGCATCTTCGCCAGGACAGACAGCTCCTGCTCCTGCCGCAGCCGCCGCGAGACCTCCGGCCAGTGCTCCCCATAGGTCTGTTCCGCCAGAGCGCGGGCAAATACCACAGCGAATGCGTCATCCCTGATCAGCGGAATGCTTTCCATTCCCTTTTCAGGAGGATCTATGCAGAAAATGAGATCCGGGATTTCCGTCGAATGTCTGGACTGGATGGAGATTTCATATTCCGGATATTTCTGTGCGTATTCCTTTAAGGCCTGGGGGAGGAACGGGGGCAGGTCCATCGGCAATACCCCCAGGACAACCTTGGATTGAATGGTATTGCTGATCACGGCGATTTCTCTCAGCATCTTATCCTGGGTTCTCAGGATCTTGCTCCCGCCGCTTTGAAAGCATTTGCCGGCAGGGGTCAGAGTCAGCGTCTTTCCCCGGTCAAACAGGGGCGTTCCGATCTCCTCTTCAAGGCGGCGGATATTCTCACTCAGGGATTGCTGGGAAATATACAGGCTCTGCGCGGCTTTCGTAAAGCTTCCGTATTCGGCAGCGGTGAGAAAATATTCGATATTCTGGAAATTCATAGGACACCTCCTCTTCAATCATCTACGGCATCAGTATAGCACATTCCCCGCAAAATTGTTACAGGATAAACCTTGTAGGGGAACACTTTTTTCGTGTTGGACTTTTGGAAGGGGGACAGATAAGATGAAACCATAAAAAAGAAAGGCGGTAATCGTATGAGTTATGAAAAGCTGCCGGAATTATTTCCGGAAGAAAAAAGAATGCCACTTGCAAAGTACTATTATGACTATCCCATGAAGGACCTGCCGGAGGATCTGAAAGAGAAGATCTTCGGCCCGCCGATGGATGTGCAGGACGCGGTGAAGCCGGAACACTTCATTGACTGGCTGAAACCCTGCGGCCAGTATGAGAAGGTGGAAAACGGATACTGCATGTTCCCGGATGGAAGCGGATATATCTGCACTTACATGAAAATCCCGGAGGGGATTGATGTGAAAAAGATATTCTGGTACCTGAACTGGCTGAATGTACATTCTCGGAGCATGGTTCTGGGGCATGGAAACCTGCGCTATAAGATCTGGAATCCGGCGGACCACTGGGACCATTATTTTGTAAACTGGACGGATAAATGCGACGGGATCCATACAACGGAGAGCCTGGACCTTGGAGAAGGGGACAGAAAATATAATACGATCCGTCATGCGTTCCCTCTCCGCGAATTCGGGCTTACAGATGAGAAGATCCAGGAAATAAAGGCTTCCGGCTGTAATGTCAGTGAGACATCAGACTGGGAATCCTTCGATGAGCCGGGAGCGCACCTGACGCTGGGACAGATCCGGCCATGCCCGGAGGGCGGCTTTGAAAGGCGTTCGGTAGAATGGATCGGATGGCGCCCGGCCAGGGGAGGCCAGTTGATCCGGGAACCGCGCACGGCGTGCAGCGAGGAATATCTGCGTAAGGTAGCATACCATACTCTGCTGGAATGGCATCACCTGCTGGATTTTATCAACGACCTGTATGAAGAGTACCATGACCAGCCCATGGATGCCGACTGACGGGCGGAAAATGAAAAACACAGATAAGCTGAGGCTGCTCATTTATCCGGACAGGGCGTTCTATAAAGAGGTGATGCTCATCGCCGTTCCGGTGGCCCTGCAGGGATTGATCACCATGGGCGTAAATCTCGTGGATACAGTTATGATCGGGGAACTGGGCGAGCGGCAGTTATCTGCCGCGTCCCTTGCCACCCAATATGTCAATATTTTTCACAGCCTCTGTATGGGGCTGAGCATGGGGGCGTCTGTACTGGCGTCAAGATTTTGGGGGATGAAGGAGTATGCGTCCCTGAAAAGGACGATCACAGTCATGTTCCGTTTCTGCCTGGTGCTGGCCGTGTTCTTTATGTGTTCCACGGCGTTTGCGCCGGAAGCGATCATGCGGATGTATACTGCCGAAAGCGATGTGGCAGCCTATGGCGCGGAATATTTGAAATACTGTGTCTGGAGTTATCTGTTCTACGGGCTGTCGCTGACCTCCACGATCATCATGCGCAGCATCCATAAGGTGAGGATCCCGCTGCTCGTATCCCTGGCGGCATTTTTTCTCAACATCGGAGGAAACTATATGTTTATGTTCGGCAGGCTGGGATTTCCGGCTATGGGCATTGCCGGCGCGGCATTGTCTACATGGATAGTCCGGGTCTTTGAATGCGCGGTGATCTGCGGATACCTGTTGCTGGCGGAGGACGTATTAAGATACCGGCCGAAGGATCTGTTCATGAAAGCAGGTGATATCCTTCCGGAATATATCAAAATCGGAATCCCTGTATTTATGAGCGACATGATCCTGGCGCTGGGAACGAATGCCGTGATGATGGTGATTGGACATCTGGGAGCGGCATTTGTGGCGGCAAACGCGATCACGGCAGTGGTAGAGCGTATCAGCAATATTCTGATCGCAGGCGTATCCCAGGGGAGCGCGGTGGTCACCGGCAATACGCTGGGGCGCGGCGAGGCGGAAAATGCAGAACGGCAGGGATGGGCATTTTTGGGGATCGGCCTTGCGCTGGGGCTGCTGGCAGGTCTTGTGATGCTGCTTCTGGCGGATCCGATCATCGGATTGTATCACCTGACGGAGGAGACAGCGGCGATCACGCGGCAGCTTCTCTATGCCATGAGCCTGATGGTCGTATTTACCGCGATGAACCACATTTTGACCAAGGGGGCGCTGCGCGGCGGAGGAGACACAAAGGCGCTGCTTGTCGCGGATAATATCTTCCTCTGGGTTGTCTCCATACCGCTGGGCATCCTGGCAGGATTTGTCTTTCCGGCGTCCGCGTTTTGGATCTATATCTGTATCAAGATGGACAATCCGCTGAAAACAATCTGGTGTGTCATGCGGCTGAAGAGTAAAAAGTGGATCAAGAAGATTGAAGCGGTATAACTTTAGAGTGAGGAGGAAGAGATTGTGCCGGAAAATCAGAGTGAGATAAAAAAGAAGCTGGTCGGCAATACGGAGGTACGCATCGGCATCGGACTGGTGATCTGCCTGCTGATCAGCTGTTACATTCCGCAGGTGCAGCGGCTTGCGGCATGTACGGGCGTGCTCATGTGTACGCAGGAAATGACGGAACATACGAAGCAGGCAGGACTTACGCGCCTGAAAGGGGTCCTGTGCGGAGGCGGGATCGCGGTGATCGTAGTACTGGCGGATCACTGGCTGCAGATGGAGCTCGTGTTTTTCCTCTTATGCGGAATCGGGATCGTGCTGAATCTGATGGTCTGTGAGCTGATCCATATGCCAAAGGTGACAGGAAGGGTCAGCGCCATCACCTTCTGCCTGGTCGCATTTCTGGCAGGAGGGAACGCAAGGATCGCATATGCGGTAAACCGATTTGCGGGAACCCTGGTGGGGGCATTGGTAGCACTGCTTTTGGCGGCGGCATGGCATACGGCGGCAGGAAAAAAATCAAAAGGCAGAAACGGGCGCGCGGGTGAATAGTGCTTCACCTGCGCGCCCGTTTCTGCACTCAGGACCATATAACGGCAAAGAATAAAAAAGAAATTCCCCAGATCACCGATCCGGCAAGGCAGAACTTCAAGTAAAACCGATATGCGGAATTCAGACGGCGGACTGCCTGCTCACAGCGCAGTCTGCTCTCGTCAGAGGTGAGATCAATACCGCTGTCCTTTTTCCGCCGATAAAACGCCTTCCTGTTCTTGACGATGCCCAGCACACAGAGGGGAAACAGGATGCCTGTAAACACCAGCCAGCTGAGGAAACCGGTAGTAGAGAGGTTGGACAGCAGGCGGAGGATTCCCAACCGGGAACCGGGCAGGAAAAATGCTTTGAGATCCACAAGCAGCATGGCAGCAGTGATCACAGGCATAAAAATAAAAATGATCCTGCACAGCCTGGGCAATACCGGTTCCTCGTAAGTTCTCAGCATAGCCGTCTCCTTCTTTTCACGGAAACCGGGGCGTGGCTCCCGCTGTCTCATCTGTTCATCCGCCGACAGCTTTTCAAGCTGCCGTTTCTTTTGCTTTTCAAACATAATCTTGCTCCTTACTATCCGGGCCGTACAGCCGGATTACCGTTTCACGCTTTCATCATATATCATCCTGTCATTTTATGCAACAGGTAAAATACTGGATTTCCCACAGGTTTTTGCCTGTACACAGTAAACCGAAGATGTGTTAGACAAAATGACGGAACCGGGCTAATATTTTAAGTAAAGAAACAATAAAATGCATACAGTAAAGCAATCATCCATTTGAAGGAGTTGTGAAAAGTGCCTTGGCCTCGCTGATAAAACAGCGTTCCGCTGCATGCAAATGCTGGCCCTTTTTATAGCATATCGCCAGTGTCTGCCGAAAGCTGGTTACTTTGATCGGATAAGACAGCAATTCTGCGGTCAGGTCGTTCTCATTTGAATAAAAACGTCGGTTGATATAATCGGAAGGCGCCAAAAGACAACCGACACCTTTCAGGCAGAGTTCGTCATTCAGATCACCGTTTTCAGAATTATAGGCGATCACGGGGGTGAAATGAAATTCTTTAAAGATGCTGTCGAGGTCGCGGGCAAACAGGTTTTGCCGATCCCGCAGGATCAGGAAGGGCATATCGCGGAGCAGGGACAGATCTTCGGTTTCCAGGAGCTGGTTTTCAATGGATTCCCATTGGCTGCCGTAGGTTTTCAGGGCAAGGCTTTTTTGAAACGCGACGCAATACGGGTCATGATCGATCAAGGCTACGTGCTCCAGGTTTTCATCCAAAGGAAGGTAGCTGATATACAGGTCAACCCCTGTCATATTGTGGGAGACATCCGAGTGGAGCCGCTTGACGATATCCACGTCATACAGGGGATACGCCTCTTTGAACCGGGTCAGCAGTTCCGGTAAAAACGGAGGCATTCCGTAGGTGGCGATCCCGACAGTAATCCTGCTGCGGCGCTTGCTCGTGGCGCTCTCGATGTTCGCGAGGGTACGGTTGTATACGTCCATGAGCTCTTTGCATCCGCTGTAGAAATATTCGCCCGCCGCCGTAAGGCGGAGCGGGGAGCCTCTTTCAAAGAGCGGGACACCGATCTCACTTTCGATTTTTTTCAGATGCTCGCTCAGTGACTGCTGGGAAATGAAGAGCTTCCTCGCGGTGGAGCTGATGCTTTGCTCTTCTACAATAGCCAGGAAATATTTGATATTTAAAAAATTCAAGGTGGTCTCCTCCTCTGTTATTTGTCACCAATTTTCGCAGAAAATTGATGACCTGCTTGCGCATCAGCGCAATTCCTTGTTATTTGCGCAATTCCTTAGTTCATTATAGCATTGAATTTTGAAAGGAATCAAGAATTGGAGACCGGATTTATGCGTTTTCATTGTTCTGTAGTTACA
>CATLCV010000006.1 GCA_949893755.1 uncultured Lachnospiraceae bacterium
ACGGAGATTCCTGTGATTCTTGCTGTCCTGAAAGTATTATACGATAATGATATGTTGGATGCAATTGACGAACTGGCCAAATAAATGGGCAAATAAGTCCGCCTTACCGTTCGTGCGTTTATTCTGTCAAGAAAATAAAAGTATCTGTTCAGAACACCGCCGAGATGATATACTGAATCTAAAAAGAACAACTATGGAGAAAACAAATGCACCATTACCCGATCAAAAAAATTCAGGAACACAAAGACCTCCTGAAACCCGCCGCCCGCTGGTTCCACCAGAAATGGAATATCCCCGAATCCGCCTATCTGGAAAGCATGGAGGAATGTCTGAATAATACATCCCCGGTCCCGCAATGGTATGTTGTCCTGAACGGACAGGAGATCATTGCGGGGCTTGGCGTGATCGAAAATGACTTCCACGACCGGAAGGATCTGACACCGAACGTATGTGCCGTATATGTAGAAGAAGCATACCGCAATCAAGGAATCGCAGGCCGTATGCTTCGGTTTGTGTGCGAAGAATTTTCTCAAAAAGGGATCGGCACGCTGTATCTGGTGACGGACCATACCTCTTTTTATGAGCGGTATGGATGGGAATTTCTCTGCATGGTCCAGGGGGACGGAGAGGAAGAAATGTCGAGGATGTATGTTCACCGGTCCGAGCATTAGAGCGTGTCTGAAAATTGTTTTCTGCAAACTGGGACGGCAGATTGTGGGAATGAATTTTCAGACACGCTCCAGGAGAGTTCCTGCGGTTCCTCACGAAAGCTCTCTTACAAAACGCACGCTCCCCCTGGCATGCTCCCCGCTGACCTCCACCGTATAAACTCCGCTTTCTGCAATTTCAAAATCAAATGTATCGGATGAGATCATCTCTCTGTTTTCATAGACAATCTCATTGCCTTTCCGGATCGTGACCGCGATACGCCCGTCATCAATGGCGATGACGGCGTGCAGGACATCTCCTGCTTCCAGGGTCAGTTCCTGGGAATCCGCAGTGTTGAGCTTCTGAAATTCCATGATAAATTCGCTTTCATTTCCCGTTCTGCTCCCACTAAATTTGGAAACAGGGGGATTCGTCAAAAAGCAGACAGCCAGGACAATACAGCACGCCGCCGCTGCGGCAGTTTTCCAAAGCGCCGGCGCTCTGTAATGCAAGACAGTATCTACCCGTTCTTTGATATCAATTTCGCCGAAAGCAAGAGGGCAGGCCAGCACCATTCTCCGCTGCATGCCGCAGGAAACAAGCGCGTTGGCGTAGGCTTTTCGTTCAGCCAAATCAAAGCCGCGGATCACATCTTCATCGCAGGCCAGCTCCAGATCACGGCAAAACAGAAGATAAGCCGCCCATACCAGCGGATGGAACCAGTAAACCGACAGCAGGAAATATCCCAGCAATTTCCGCCAGTGGTCCTTCCTCTGTAAATGTACCTGCTCGTGGGCGATCACATACCTCAGTTCCATTTCGCTGATTCCGGAGGGAAGGTAGATCCGGGGCTTCAGGAGGCCCAGGATAAACGGCGATGTAACCGCGTCACAGAGCCAGAGATTTCTTCTTATGGAAACATCTGCCTGGGAGTGAGCCTCGGACTGTGTACAAGGAACCCCTTCCCGCACTGAGAATGGGTGACTGTTGGAAACAGTATCCCGGGAAGCAGCAGACCATACAAATGGAACTGCTTCCCGCACTCCGATGCAGAGACGGATATAGCGGAATACCCCATAGCCCAGCAAAAGGACTGCTCCTATGGCCCATACAATCCCCGCGATATACACCCAGATGTGCAGAGGATTCGCGCTGGCTCCGGGAACCGGTGCGAAGGACTGGATGATCAGGGGATTCAGGGCGCGGTTGAGAAACAGAACCCCGGTATTGACCGTAGGCTTCTGCGCATATTGAACCACATGGGGATCCAATACTTCCGAGCTGGGGATCAGGCTGAAAGGCGCAATCAAAGAAATGGGGCAGACCAGCCGGACAGCGGCGATTCCCCACAGTACACAGAAAATCCGCTTCGGCGCCTTTTTCAAAAATGGCCTTAGCAGCAGAACCGCGCAGATCAGCCAGCCGGCCGCAATACTCATATTCAGAAGCTTCAAAAAAATCAAATCCATAGCCGTGCCTCCCTTACATTTCTTCTACTGCCTGGTCGATCATTTTACGGATTTCCGCCGCTTCCTCCGGCGACAAAGATGTATTTTTGGTAAAGGCCGCAATGAATGCCGGAAGGGAACCCGCAAAGGAATCCTCCACAAATTTTCTGCTCTGCATGGCATAAAATTCCTGGCGCGTGATCAGGGAAGTCACGGTTCCCTTTTCATTGCGGAACAGGCCCTTATCGCAGAGCCGCCGCAGTACATTGTGGGCGGTCGTGCGTTTCCAGTGAAATTCCGCCGCGGTCAGCTTTACCAACTCGGAGGAGGTAACCGGTTCGCGTTCCCAGATCATATCTGCATAACGAGCCTCGATCACTCCTAATTGTATTTCCGCCATTTTTCGTATCCTCCTCCTATTCGTAATCCATCGTTAAGAACTGGCGCAAAATAACTTACCTTCACAGCTATATAAAAACCGACAAGCACAAGTTATTTTCCTGCAATTCCTTATTTATAGAAATCATTTTTGGAAAACATAGACCACATACTATAGTCTCAAATTAAAGACTACAGTATGTGGTCTGCTTTGTCAAGCTAAATTTGTACTGAACGTCAGCTAAATCTGCCTCTCAGTATAACGTGATTCGCACAGCCGCATGAGGAATTATGCCGCTTTGCGGCTGTGGCCGATTGAGCTCTAGCTATAACGAAGATTCACATCCCGCATATTCCGCCAAAGGCCGGATACTTTCCCGGTCGGTAAAATCCAGGCACTGCCCATAAGTCTCCAAAATCTGCCGGTCCTCCCGGCTGCGCTCGCTGTCCGCCTTCTTGAGCAGCATTTTCCGGAGCATGGACATCATGGACCTGTGTACAAAAGTCAGCCGGGAATAATCCATCCCGCCCCGCAGATGAAAGAGCCGGATCTGCTCCGGAATCTTCCCTGAAAAAGCCTTTTCCACAGAGCTTCGGATATTGGAAATGTTGTCGGGATTGTCCGGGTCTGCAAGTCCGCAGGTAAATAGAAGCACCTTTTTTCCGGACAGAAGCGTTTCATTCCGGCGCAGAAACTGGATGCCGCTGATCCCGCCTGCATAGATTCCTCCGCCGTAGATCACAGTTTCGTATCTGGAAAGATTCCGGGAGCGGAAGGCTTTCCGCTCAAAGACCGGGCAGGACAGCACCTCCCCGAGCCACTCGGCGTAACGTCTGGTATAACCATATTTTGACTCATATATTACAACAATCCGATTCATAAAAAAACTCCCTTCTGGAAAATGCAAAACTTTGCTTTCCTTAGATGCACTTGTCTACAATTTTTCTGCTTCCCATATAGGTCAGAAGAAAATAGAAACCATAAACGCCCAATACGACCCCCATTGTCACAAAAACGGACAGAACCACTGAAATATCGCCAAACAAAAAGATTGCTTCTCTTGCGGCGCCAATCCCTGCCACCGCATGGACAAATGCCAACAGCAGCGGGGCAAGAAAATAGCATAGTACTTGACAGAACAAAGCCTGATGAATCATTTTTTCATCTGTACCCAGTTTTTTCAGCAGGGCATACCGTTCCCTGTTATCCTCCGCTTCTGAAAGCTGCTGGATTGCCAGAATGACCGCACAGGCAATCATAAACACAATTCCGAGATATACGGCGAGAAATGCCACCATTGCCTTTGTGCTTATCGCTTGATTATGTGCGTCTAAATAGCTGTCCACATAATCATTGTGGCTGCTTCCAGACTGCCCGGCATAATAGCTGTCCAGCATATCCTGCAGCTTTTCAGATTCCTGCCTCCCCGTACAGAGAATATCCAATGTCCGGTACCTTATGGGAACCCTTAAGAGAAGCTCGTCCGGAACAACCAATAGCACGGAGCCAGTCCCCGGCGCGATTGGAACGGAAACAAACTGGCCTTTTGCCGTAAGCCGCGTCTGTGACACGGAGACAGAAAGACCATTGTCACAAATCGCTTTTGCCAGCTGATAGCTATTGGACGAAGAAGCCGATGCGGAACTATTTAAAACAACCAGATACTGTTCCGGAGGTAAAACCGCTTCCTCCATGTTTTTCATGGAGCAAAGCATATTATAGTCACTGAGCGCTACAAACGCTTTTTCTCCGTAAGCAAATAAGTCCTCATCACTTCCGAAAAGCACCCTGCTGTCTGCTTCAAAGCCTTCCCCCGTTCCATAAACCGGAAACTCCCACCAGCGTTCCATGCCATCAAACCCATGAATTTCCTCTGGAAAATCTTCCCAAATAGAAGTGTCTGCCACATGCTCGTACCGGGTAATAGAAAAATCAAAAATACCCACATTCCTCAATTTATCCGACATCACATCCTGAATGCCGTATCCGCAGGAAAAAATGCCAATCGCCAGAAAAAGGACGATACAGACAATGGAAACGCTCATAAAATTCGTGTTCATTTTACTGTTTAGCTGCTGCATCACAAAAAGGTTCAGATTCTTAAAATACAAATTCCTATGTTTTTGAAGCCAGCGGACAAGCAGGCCGGAGCCTGAAAGAAAGAAGATCACTGTCCCGGCAGCGCCCAAAATCAGCGATAAGGTAAACAGCAGATTTACATCCAGTATTCCGTTTTGCAGAATCAATAGATAAGCCGCCACCAAAAGCACAATTGACAATGGGAACAGTTTTTTTGCGGCGGCAGGCCTTATCATGGAATTTTCGTTTTTCCGTCCTCCATGCAGAAGTTCAATTAACTGGCATCTCTCTAATAAGAACAAATCACATACAGCCACTACGGCAAATATAATGCCGAAATAGAGAACGCTTTTTTCTACCGCTTCCAATGAAAATACAAAGGTAAATCTTGTCAAATCTGCCTCAAATATTTTAGCCGTAAAAACAGACATGACCTGTGAGCCAAAGAAACCGGCAGCCAGCCCCACAATCAGGGCCGCAACCGCAAGGAAAAGGATTTCCAGTAAAAGCATCAGGGAAACAACGCTTTTTGGCACGCCCAAAATCAGGTATACGCCAATCTCCTTCTTTCTCCGTTTCATAAAAAAGCTGTTCGCGTATACAATCAGGAATCCCAGTACGCCCGCTACAAAGACAGAGATATAGGACAACATGCCTCGCAGGGATTCCATAGCTTTTCCGGCAGATTCTGTGACAGACATAATCTCCTGTTGGGCGTAAACCGAATTAAACATATAAAATATGGCAACCCCTATTACAAGCGTAAAAAAATAGATGGCATAATCATGAAAGCTCTTCCCAAAATTCTTTACAGCCAGCTTACCCCACATCCAGATCACCTCCCAGCAAGGAAAGCACTTCCATAATCCGGTCAAAAAACGCCTGTCTTGTTTCTTCTCCCCGGAGCAATTCATTGAAAATACGGCCATCCCGCAAAAACAAGATACGGCGGCAGAAACTGGCGGCAAAAGCGTCATGGGTTACCATAAGGATGGTGGCATGGCTTCTTTCGTTCATTTTCAGCAGACTCTCCAAAAGCATCCTTGCTGACTTTGAGTCCAGGGCTCCTGTGGGTTCATCTGCCAGAATTAAATCAGGGTTTGTGATCAGTGCCCTTGCGGCAGCTACACGCTGCCGCTGGCCGCCGGACATTTGATAGGGGTATTTATCCAGTATTTCTGAAATATTCAGTATCTGTGCCGATTGTCTGACCCGTGCGTCAATCTCTTTTGCAGCTGTCTTCAAAATGGTAAGAGCCAGCGCAATATTTTCATATGCGGTCAGTGTATCCAGCAAATTAAAATCCTGAAATATGAACCCAAGCTTTTCCCGTCGGAATTTCGACAAAGAGGATGCTTTCAGGGAAGTAATGTCTTTTCCGTCAATCAGAATCTGCCCCGCGGTGACGCCGTCAATGGTGGATATGCAGTTAAGCAAGGTGGTCTTGCCGCTTCCTGATGCCCCCATGATACCGATATATTCGCCCTTTTCAACATAAAAGCTGATGCCATCAACCGCTTTTGTGATTGTTCCCCGGTTGCCATAATATTTTTGTAAGTTGTTGACCTGCAATACTTTTTCCATACGTCCCTCCTTTACTCCAGAATAAAGTCCATAGAAGCATTGCGGATATTATTTTTGTCCCAGAACGCAATATAATAATGTCCGGAATCCAAAGTATCAAGGTTTTCAACAGTAAACACATAATATCCCGCAGAATTTTTTTTCAGTCCTTCGGAAACAATACAGCTGCCATAATCCTCTGCCGTACAAATTTGATTCCCTTCTGAATAACCGCAGTTTTCCTTATCATGTACATAATACAGCTTTACACTGCACTCCCCGGCGAACAGGATTGGCACTGCCTTTGCAGATATTGCAATGCCTCCTTCCGCCTTATCCACAACAGGTATCATCCCATCCTTACATGACTGATAGTCCGCCAGAATGACGGAAGGTTTCCCAGAAGCCTCAATCTCTTTTGAAATCGCCATGGATTCCTTATCCATTTTAGGAAGCGCGTATGCCGCGTAAAGTTGAAATAACACAAATGCCGCAGCCGCGACAGCCGCCAGTGCCAATAGTAATATCTTTTTTTTGATTTTCATTTTCGTTTGCTCCTTTTTCTTATTTTTTGTTGTCTGTAGCATAAAGTATAAAAGAACAAACGCAATAACTCCATCGGTTTTCCTTACGGAAAACGAACAATTCTGTCACATTTGCTACATGTACACACCTTCTTAGCCGTCTTTTTGGATGGTTGGAAACGTGATAAAAAAGGCTGTCCCCTTCCCTTCCTCTGACTGAGCCGCAATGGACAGATTCATTTTTTCACAGAGATTCTTGCAGAGAAACAGCCCGATTCCGGTAGATTTTCCATACTTCCTTCCATTTTCCCCGGTAAAATTCCTTTCAAATATGCGGGGTATGTCCTGTTTTGGTATCCCGATTCCATTATCCTCCATCTTAAGAATAATGCTGTTTTCTCCGCACTCTGCCGAAAAGGAAATATGAAAGGGCTCCCTGCGGTATTTCACACTGTTGGCCAAAAGCTGCCCTAAAATAAAATCAATCCATTTGGCATCCGTATATACTTTGCAGTCGGGAAGATGAAACTCCGGGACGCATCCTGCCGCAATCAGCTGCCGGGATCTTTTTTTGACGGCCGAAGTCACGATTTTTGCAAGGGAAACGCCATGAATGATGTAATCCTTCTCAAAATTTATGCTCCTTTCATAATAAAGCGCCTGTTCCACATAGGAATCAATCTTCTGCGTTTCCTCAAGAATGCTTTCGGCAAGCGCCCCGGGATGGTTCTGGCAAACCATGTTCAGACAGGAAATCGGCAGCTTCACTTCATGAATCCATGTTTCCACATAATCCCGGTAGTCCTGATTCGCCGCTTTGTATGCGGCCACCTCGTCATTCATGGATTTTGTACATTGCTTCAAAATGTCATATAGAATCCTGCCTTCCACAAAATCCGCTTCCTCCATAAAAGAAACCAGAAACCGTTTTTGCTCCAGCCCGTCCAGCAGGCCATATAGCTTACGGTAGTATCTTTCCTTCCTGAAATATTCAATCAGCATACTGGAAAAAAGCAGAAGAAGAAAGCATCCTGCCGTCAGAAACTTTATGGAAAGAGCTACATCAAAAAAACTGAGCACAAATAAGAGAAACGCCAGCAGCGCCGACTGCAGCAGAAAAAATATCCATTTGGTTTCAAAAAAATCTGTTATTTTCATAAAGAATACCCTTGCCCGTGTTTTGTTTTGATAAAGTCCTCCAGACCAATCCCGGAAAGTTTTTTCCGCAGGCGGTTCACATTGACGGTAAGCGTATTATCATCCACAAACAAATCAGACTGCCAAAGGGCATCCATTAACTCACCGCGGGAAATGATTTTTCCTTCCTGCCGGATTAAGAGAGACAAAATTTTCCCTTCATTTTTCGTAAGTTCTGTTTCGTGTGTTTCAAAAGCGGCAATCCCCCGTTCCGCATCATAGCATAATCCCCTATACTTTAACCTGGTGTCTCTGCCGCTCTGGTTTTTACGGCGCAATACGGCTTCAATCCTCGCCAGAAGGATCTGGGCGTTATACGGCTTTGCCACAAAATCATCCGCTCCCAGGCGCATGCACATCAATTCATCCATATCGCTGTTCTGGCTTGTCACAACGATAACCGGGACATCAGATGCCATGCGTATCTCACGGCAAAGCTGATAGCCGTCCCCGAAGGGCAGATTCAGGTCAAGGAGAATCAAGTCTGCGTCAGCCAAAAGCGCTGTTTCTTTCATATTTTCAAAATCATCGCTAAATGCGCAGTCATACCCATATTTTTGTAAAAAGCATGTCAGTTCCAAGCGTAGCTTCTTGTCATCTTCAATTAAAAATAATCTCATAAAAATCACCTGCCCAGTATTCTTTTATCCATTCTCTCCATGATTCTTATTTTTTGTGCCTTTCTGCCCCCGGATGGGCGTCTGCGCCCATTATATCAGAATTCTTGCCAACTCACAAATATTTCTTGACGGTATCGCCGGTTCCGTAGATCCGATCGGTTAAAAAATGCTGGATTTTCACCGGAAAATGGAATATGATGTGAGTTAGAGGTGAAAAAATGGAGTTATGATTTTTTTAAACAGATTACGGAAGGACTGGAGGCCTGCCGGGGGATTGGCGCCTCCCTGACGCCGGAAGAGGTGAATGCGTGGGAAGAGGAACACCAAAGACTCCTGGCGGAGACCGCGCCGAAAAAACTAACGATCAGGCACTATGCTGCCATGATAGAATTGAGGAATCTATGGAACAAACATTTATGAAAGAAAAAAAGATACTGCCCCTTGTGCTGTCCATGTCTCTGCCCATGGTCATTTCCATGGCGGTGAACTCACTCTACAACATTGTGGACAGTTATTTTGTTGCAAAATTAAGCGAAGATGCCATGACGGCATTGTCCCTGGTGTACCCGGTGCAGAATATGATCAACGCCATTGCCATCGGCTTCGCCATTGGGATCAATGCCAGCGTGGCCTATTATCTGGGAGCCGGCGACCAGGAGCGGGCGGACAAGGCGGCCACCCAGGGGATGGTTTTAAACATGCTTCACGGGGCGGTGCTGATGGTGATCTGCATTGCCGTGATGCCTGCGTTCCTGCGGATGTTCTCCACGGACGAAACGGTCATCCGGATGGCGCTGGAATATTCCAACCGGGCATTTTTATTTGCCGTGGTCATCGCCATGACTCTGGTCTATGAAAAGGTATTTCAGGCCGTAGGCAAGATGAAGGTCTCCATGTTCAGCATGATGTGCGGATTTGCGGCAAATATCATCCTGGATCCGCTGATGATCTTCGGCATCGGCATTTTCCCGGCCATGGGGATCGCCGGGGCGGCCTATGCTACCGGGATCGGGCAGGTGCTTACCCTTGCGGTATATCTGATCTTCTGTAAAATCGATCCGCTGCCCCTGAAGATCACGCGGAAATATCTGCGGCCCCAGCGGGATGTGGCGGCCAGGATGTATTCCGTGGGGCTTTCCGCCACGCTGAGCCTGGCGCTGCCGTCCCTTCTGATCTCCGTGCTCAATGGAATCCTGGCAGGCTTTTCAGAAAAATACGTCCTCGTGCTGGGGGTATATTATAAGCTGCAGACCTTCATCTATCTGACGGCAAACGGCATCATCCAGGGCATCCGTCCGCTGATGGGCTACAATTACGGCGCAGGCGAGAAGGAACGGGTGAAGCAGATCTTCCGGACGACCCTGATGCTCACCGCGGGCGTGATGGCAGTCGGGACAGCGTTGTCCTGGCTGATCCCTGATTATCTGATCGGATTATTTACCGCGAATCCGCAGACCATCCAAAGCGGAGTGACCGCGCTGCATATCATCAGCCTTGGCTTCGTGGTGTCGGCAGTTTCGGTCAGCTGCTGCGGGGCGCTGGAAGGGCTGGGAAAGGGAAAGCCTTCGCTGTACATATCCCTGTTCCGGTACGTGATCGTGATCATGCCCGCGGCATTTCTGTTCAGCAGGCTGATGGGAGTGAACGGGGTGTGGGCTGCGTTCTGCTTTACCGAATTTGTGACGGCAGGGGCGGGGTATGTGATTTACAGGAAGTACGGAAGTGAATGCTGAGACTGTGATTAGTGATAGATAATAGCAGCTGCCTGGTTCCATTCGTTTTTGGGGCGGGCTACTATCACGAGATCACGATTTATAAATTTGACAATTCCCCGGGGAACTGCTACAATCAAATTACATGTCACGCCCGGCCGCTGTACTGGCCGGGCGTCTGCGGCAAGGAGGCTCGTTATGATAGACTTTATCAACAATATGTCCCGGCGTTCAGACGAATTTACAAATTCCCAGAAAACCATAGCGGCTTATATGAAAGATAATCTGGACTATGTTGCATTTGCTACATTGGAGGATCTGGCGTCAGAGGTTGGATTCAGTACAACTACGATCATACGTTTCGCAAGAGCCCTGGGATATGACGGATATTCCGAGATGCAGAAGGCGGTTCAGGAGAACATGCTCAATAAAGTATCATTACCCGAGCGCTTTGAGACAGAACGGCAGATCCCGGATAATGAATTGTTAAAAAGCTCACTTGAAAACGATATCCGTAATATAGAAGAAACCTTTTCTTCAATTTCAGAAGATGCCCTGCATGAAACCGTGCAGGCGATCTCGCAGGCAGGGTCGGTCTATGTGCTTGGCATGAGGAGCTCCTTTTCGCTTGCCCACTATATGTTTTCCAGGATTGCCCAGATCAGGGAAAATGTACATCTGCTCCAGTCCACGGCCATGTTTTTTCCGGAAGAGATGAGCAGCGCCAGGGAAGGGGATGTCTGCATTGCCTTTTTATTTCCGAGATATTCAAAAACAACGGCAAATATCATTTCCTGGTTCAGAAAATACGGCATCAGGATCATCCTGTTTACCAGCATGGATCATACCGCGGTGAATATGTACGGCGATATTGTACTTCCCTGCAGCATTTTGGGAATCTCTTATAAAAATTCCTTTGCCGCCCCGCTTTGTATGATCAACTATATTGCCGCGGCGCTGGCTTCCTTCAATTATGGAAAAACAAAAAATACCCTGGCACGCACGGAAGAGATTCTGAACCAGGGATATTATCTCGGGTTATGATTCCGGGCAGTACATTTTACTCTCCCGGGGTCTGGCCTAAAATGGCATGGAGACTCAGAACGGTCATGTTCCAGTTGTTCAGCATCATCTGCTGCGCCATAAATTCATCCTTGATCTCAAATGCCTGAATCATTTTCTGATGGTCACGGACCGACTGCATCAGGTTCCCGCCGGTCCGAAAATGCTTATATTCCAGTCTTTGGATATGAAGCATCAGCGTATTGCAAAAATCGATAATATATTCATTTCCTGCAATCCGGAGTATGTAATCATGAAATTCCCTGTCGCACTCAAAGCTGTCCAGATAGCGGTTCTCTTCAATTGCAATCCGGAATTTCTCATTGATTTCCTTTAAACATAAAATATGTGTCGGTGTCATCCTGGAAGCGGCAATCCTGGCGGCAAGCTGCTGAAGCGCTGCCATTGGCTGATACCATTGTTCAATGTTGCCGGTTTCCATCTCTGAAACGATCGTAGATTTCCCGGGCTTCATTACGATCAGCTTCTGTGCTTCCAGGCGTTTGAGCGCTTCCCGTACGGGAGTTCGGCTGACATGAAACATTTTTGCGATCTCAAGGTCAGAGATTTTTTCGGCCGGTTCCAGCTTTCCTTCTACAATCCAACGCTTCAGTATGTTGTATATGGCATCTTTTTCTTTTAAAGCTTCGTCTGTGATCTCATTCAACATAATTGGCATGGCTTTCCCTCCTTCGTTTTGGCGTACTTCAAGAAAATCTAAATGAGAAATGAAGAGTTTCCGGGAGTGACCGTTTTGTCATATGAACCCATTTTACATCCCTTTCGCATGGAAAGCAAGGTGGAACTGGTCTGCTGCATGTGTGTTCTGTAAGTCCGCAGCCATTTAGAATTACCTGCCGGAAAATGTAACTAAATATTGACTCGTGCAACAGATTGTAGTAACATGAATGTATTAAATAAAACATCTTGGGCGGACAAGAAAAGGGGCAAAGAAAAAAGAGGAGGATTAGCATTTTTTTCTTGGAGAGACTGCCAAATACTGAGAAAATCAGTGATTGTGGAGTGTTGATATTTGACAGCCTCTGTTTATGTAGACAAAAAATAAGGTAATCGGCACTGCAAAATAACTGTTTTTTAGGGAGAAGGATGTTTTTTATTATATAGTAATATATTGCAAAAGTCAATAAGCTATATCTGGATTAGAAAATATAATGAAAACCGCAAGAAAATAAATGGAACTGACAAACGAATATATTTCACGTGTTAAAATGTATTAAACAGAACGGAAGAATGAATAATGAGGAGGAAAAAAATGTGAAGCTGGTATTTCTTGACAAAAAGACAATAGGAGATGACGTTGATTTTTCTGAGTTTGATACTTTGGGAGAGGTCACGTCGTATGATTTCAGCATACCGGAAGAAATTCCAGAACGGGTGAGGGATGCGGACGTGATCATTGTAAACATGGTTCCGGTCAATGCGTATACAGTCCGTACTGCCGCAAAATTAAAACTGGTCTGCGTTGCGGCTACGGGTACGGATAATCTGGATAAAGAATATCTGTCGGGCCGGGGAATCGCCTGGCGCAATGTGGCCGGGTATTCTTCGGATTCTGTGGCGCAGCATACCCTGGCAATGCTGCTCTATCTAATGGAGCATCTGCGCTATTATGACGATTATGTGAGAAGCGGGCAATACATTGGAGATTACATGTTTACCCATATGTCGAAAGGGTTTCATCGGATTGCCGGGCGTACCTGGGGGATCATCGGGCTGGGGGCGATCGGAAGAAGGGTAGCGGAGATCGCCCGGGCATTTGGCGCGGAGATCATCTACTGTTCCGTGTCAGGTGCGCCGGAGCAGGACGGATATCTGCAGGTACCTCTGGAAACCCTGCTTTGTGAGTCGGATATCATTTCCGTGCATGTCCCGCTGAATACGCATACAGTGGGACTGATTGACGCGGAAGAGTTCCGGCTTATGAAATCCGATGCCGTTTTTCTGAACCTCAGCCGGGGAGCGGTCGTTGTGGAAAAGGCCCTTGCGGATGCACTCAATACAGGAGAAATTGCGGCGGCAGGACTGGATGTGATCCAGGAGGAGCCGATGTCTGCTTTCAGTCCGTTGCTCGACGTTGCGGATAAAAACAAACTCTTGATCACGCCTCATATCGGGTGGGCCAGTGTAGAGACAAGGATGGATCTGCTCCGCATTGTCGCCGGACAGATCAGAAGTTTCTTCGCGCTGGGATAAGGTTCATAGATTTATATTTACAAAAAAGCTCTGCAGCTTGCTGCTGGGCTTTTTTTGCGTGCAATATATCACATTTTGTTAAAAACAGAGAAAATATGGTCAAAATCGTCAATAATAAAGCGAAAAACTAGGAAAAATGATGAAAATTAAACTACGGATTGACACATGTAATATATCGCAATAAAATAAAAGTACATTTTAATACATTTCTTTCGTTTTGTTTCTATGTACTAAATTTTAATGGGAATTGTCCGTTTTAAATATCTGCTTCGCAGATGGCGGGCACGCAATCACTTGCTATGCAAGTGGTTACATTCAGCAGGCAATCAATTTGCTGCGCAAATTGGTTACCTATAGATGAGAGGAGGATTACATGAAGAAAATCAAAAATTATGATGCTCTGACATCCCATGGCGACATAAAATCCAGAAAAGTCGTTCTGGATATCACGGAAAAAACGCTTCAGCGGCTGGATGCGTATCATCGGATCAAAAGCATCATGAGCCTGGAAGGCGATATATTGCATATTGGTACAAAGACATGGGATTTGTCTAAAAAGAAACATGTCTATCTGCTTGGAGCGGGGAAAGCCTGCAACCATATGGCGATGGCTGTGGATGAAGTGCTCGGGGACAAGCTGACCAAAGGGATCGCGATCGTAAAGATATCCGAGGAGACGGACCATTTCCGGCACACGGATGTCTATGTGGGAGGACACCCGCTGCCGAACCAGGCGGGCTATGAAGCATGCCTGAAGATTCTGGAGCTGGTAGATCAGGCGGGGCCTGACGATCTGTTTATCGTGGTGATCAGCGGAGGCAGCTCTGCATTGATGAGCTGTCCGATCGAAGGGATCAGCCTGGAGGATGAGATCAAAACAACGGATGTCATGCTGAAATCCGGTGCCGGGATCTATGAGATTAATGCGATCCGCAGACACATTTCCGCGATGAACGGGGGAATGCTTGCGAAACGGATCCAGTCGGTGGGCGCAGAGCTGATCGGCTTCGGCATCAGCGACGCGGTAGGAAATCCGGCCACCGGTGATATATCGCTGCCTTATGAAAAATATGCCAGTACTCCGATGGGGCCGGACAAGACGACTCTGGAAGACGCGCGCAGGGTCATCCGGGATTACAACGTTGCAGACCGCCTTCCGAAAAACGTCGTGGATTATCTTATGAACGTGGGGCCGGAGGGCGAAACTCCGAAAGCTTTCCCGGATAATACATATTTTCTGCTGAATACACTTCCGGATTCCTGCATCTACGCGAAGGCAGCGGCGGAAGAAATGGGGATCCCTGCGATCATCCTGACTTCATTTCTGGAAGGGGAAAGCAAGGACGCGGGTTCATTTTTTGCGTCCATTGCAAGAGAAATACAGGCATACGGCAATCCGGTAAAAGCGCCCTGTGTGATCTTGAGCTCCGGCGAGACTACGACACAGATTCTGGACAACAGCCTGATCACCGGGCACGGCGGGCCCGGACAGGAGCTGACCTTAAGCTTTTCCATTCTTGCGGCCAAGACAAAGGGCGCCTGCATGCTGTCCATTGATTCGGAAGGGACGGACGGGACGACCCCGGTTGCCGGCGGTATCTGCGATTCTGCCAGCTATCGGACGGCACAGGAAAAAGGCGTGGACGTGTTCGGCGCTCTCCGCGGACATGCATGCTATGAAGCGCTGGAGGAGATGGGAGACGCTGTTTTCACGGGAAATACAGGTACAAACCTGTGTGACTTTAATGTGTTGTATATTCCGGAATTGGAGGGAGAATGCGGATGAGTTCAAAGATAAAATCCATCCATGCGCGTCAGCTTGTTGACTGCAAATGCAGGCCCATGGTGGAGGTTGATGTGGTGACTGAGGACGGGTATGTGGGAAGAGGCTGCGCGCCTACCGGCTCGTCCGTGGGAAAATTCGAATCCTGTGTCCTGCGTGACGGAGATTCAGGGGAATATCATGGCTTGAGCGTCCATAAAGCGGTAGACAATGTGAACGAGATCATAGCACCGGCTCTGGCGGGAATGGACGTAGCGGATCAGAAAGCCATCGACCGGAAAATGATTGAGCTGGACGGCACGCCGGAGAAAAAGGTGCTCGGCGGAAATGCCATTTATTCTGTATCCATTGCCGCGTTCCGGGCTGCGGCTGAGGCGGCCCGTCAACCTCTGTACAGCTATATTGCAGGCGGCCCGATCCGGACGGTTCCGGTTCCCAGCTTTAACGTAGTGAACGGAGGACGTTATGCGGACCTGACCCAGCCGTTCAATGAATTTATCATCATGCCTTACGGTGCGGACACGATTTATGATTCGGTGGAAATGGGGATCAATACGTTCCAGGAGCTGGAGCATGTGCTGGAGAAATATCTGGGAAGAAAACCGGAGGTAGCCCATGCTTACGGCTATGCGGCGCCCTCGGAGGATCCGGAGGTGATCCTGGATCTGATCTCGGAAGCGATTGGGCGCTGCGGATATACGGGGAAGATCGGGTTTGCGTTTGACTGTGCGTCAAGTGAGATGTACGACAGGGAGAGCAATACCTATCTGCTGAAAGGAAAACGGGTTTCTGCGGAGGAACTGATCGCGTATACCAAAATGCTGACTCAGAAATTTGACTTTGTATTCATAGAGGATCTGCTGGATGAAGAAGACTGGGAGTCCTATCCCAAGGCAAACCGGGAGATCACAAGGACCAATATCATCGGGGACGATTTTATTGTGACCAATCGGCAGCGGCTGGAGCGTGCTTATGAACTGAATGCCCTGGACGGCTTTATCCTCAAGCCCAATCAGGTCGGCACCATCACAGAAGCACTGGAGACCTATCAGTATGCCCAGGACCATAACCTGCTGGCTATCACATCCGGCAGGGCCGGAGGCGTGATCGGCGATGTGGTGATGGATCTGGCAGTGGGGCTCGGGGTCGGCTTTATCAAAAACGGAGCTCCCCGCTCCGGAGAGCGGATCGACAAGCTGAATTTTCTGATGCGCGCATGCGATCTGGCGCCGGGCTGCAAGCTGGCGGATATCCGGCCGATCCTGAAATTTTAAGCAGCGATTCAGAACGGCAGAGGGCGCTGCGTTCTGCTGTTCTGTACAGATACAATCCTATTAGAAATGAGGTTAATAACATGTCATATGTAGATAGAGTGATTGCAGAGACAGAAGCGAAAAATCCGGATCAGCCGGAGTTTCTGCAGACGGTCAGAGAGGTCCTCAATTCCCTTCGGCTGATCGTGGATGAGGACGACCGGTATGAAAAAGCCGGGATTCTGGAGCGTATCGTGGAGCCGGAAAAGGCGGTGATCTTCCGGGTCCCGTGGGTGGATGACCAGGGGAAGGTACAGGTGAATCGAGGATTCCGGGTACAGTTTTCCAGCAGCATCGGGCCATACAAAGGCGGCCTTCGTTTTCAGCCGTCCGTGAACATGAGTGTGGTTAAATTTTTGGGATTTGAGCAGATCTTCAAAAATTCCCTGACCGGCCTTCCGATCGGAGGCGGCAAGGGCGGCTCTGATTTTGACCCAAAAGGAAAATCAGACGGAGAAGTGATGCGGTTCTGTCAGTCCTTCATGACGGAATTATACCGCTATATCGGACCGGACACGGACTGCCCGGCCGGTGATATCGGCGTAGGCGCAAGGGAGATCGGTTATCTCTACGGCCAGTATAAAAGGCTGTGCGGCTCCTATAAGGCAGGCGCTCTTTCCGGAAAAGGACTTTCTTACGGCGGCTCCCTGGGACGTACGGAAGCTACAGGCTATGGAGCGGTCTATTTTACAGAGGAATATTTTAAAAGCATCGGGAAAAAAATTGAGGGGACAACGTTCGCTGTATCCGGATTTGGGAATGTTTCCTGGGGCGTATGCAAAAAAATCAATGAGCTTGGCGGAAAGGTCGTCACCGTTTCCGGGCCGGATGGATATGTCTATGACAAGGACGGAGTAACGGGAGAAAAGGTGGATTATCTGGTTGAGATGCGTGCGTCCTGCAGAGATCTGGTGAAGGATTACGCGGACAGGTTCCATGTGGAATACCATCCGGGAGAGAAGCCCTGGGGAAGAGTGAACGCGGACATCTATATGCCCTGCGCGACGCAGAACGAGATCCACGGGGAGGATGCGCGCAGGATCCTGGAGGAGGGCGCAAGCAAGATCCTGATCGAAGTATCCAATATGCCGACCACCCAGGAAGGGGTAGACCTGCTGATGAAAAACGGCGTCACCGTACTTCCCTCCAAGGCGGTCAATGCAGGCGGCGTTGCCGTGTCCTCGCTGGAAATGTCCCAGAACGCGGAGCATCTCTCCTGGACAGCGGAAGAGGTGGACCAGCATCTCCGCGGGATTATGAAAAATATTTTCCGGAGTATTCACAATGCAGCGGAAAGCTACGGGTGTTCCGGAAACTATGTGGTCGGCGCCAATCTGGCCGGCTTTCGGAAGGTAGCAGAGGCCATGCTTGCGCAGGGGATCTGCTGACCGTGCAATAATAAAAACAATGCTGTTTTGACAGGATGATCCTCAAAAAGTCGGCAAAGGGCCTGGCTGCGAAGCCTTTCAGGACTTTTTGCCGGCTTTTTGTTCATGAAATGCAGAAAAAGAGGCAGTCTTTCTGCGGCGGGAGAGCTTTATGAATCAACATTTTATAGAAACAGAAAAGAAACGAATCCTCGGATCATGGGGGCAGCCCTCTGCGGAGGTCAGCTGTGAGAAGGCTCTGGAGGCATGCCTTCCGGTTTTGGATCAGCTTTGCGGCCGGCGCAGATCAGCTTCAGAGTGGATGAGCGTGCTGTATCAGTCCTTTACAGGGAGGTACTTCCCGGACAGCAAGGGACAGGATGAGGGGGAGGATTTAGAGCCTGCGAAAAGGTTTTTCCTGGATGTTTTGGGAGAACTGCTGAACCGTGAAAAAGAGCGGCTCCCATTCGACAGATGCCGGGATTTTGAATATTTATCAGATAGAGAGGTGCAAAAAAGCGAGATACGGGAGGAATACTGCCAGTATATCCGGCAGTTCCGGGAGCTGGAGATCTATCCCTTCCTTCGGATCGCCAGAGAATGCACGCCTTTTGATACGCTGGGGCATATTGCGGGAGTCCATTTTACCGCAATGCACGTTGCCCGCCAGTTGAAAAATACTCCGGTTCCTGTTGATCTGGCGCTGATCTCCGCGGCAGCCATGATCCACGATATCGGAAAGTTTGGATGCCGTGGGAAGGAGGCGGGAAGAGTTCCGTATTTACATTATTATTATACAGCTCAGTTTTCCAAACGATTTCATTTCGAGACCATCGGACATATTGCGGCAAACCATTCTACCTGGGATCTGGAACTGGAAAATCTCTCGGTAGAAAACCTGATCCTCATCTACGCCGATTTTCGGGTGAAAAGTATGCGGGGGTCGGATGGAAAAGAACAGATCTGTTTCTGGACACTGGACGAATCCTACCAGGTGATCCTGGATAAGCTGGACAATGTAGATGACCGGAAACGTGCCCGCTACCGCAAGGTGTTCCGGAAACTGAAGGATTTTGAAGAATTTCTGAAAGCTCTTGGGGTATCTCCGGATCTGGAACAGGGCTTTGGAAGGCCGGAAAAAGAAAAAAGCGCGTCCCTTCTTGATATGCATGAGATCGCCGGGCGGATCAAATACAGTGCCATCCGTTCCAATATTGTAGTGATGCATAATATGATCCAGAAATATCGGTTCGTGAGCCTCCTGGAGGAAGCGAAAAGCGAAAAAGACTGGAGAAACGTCCGGTCGTACCTGAATATCCTGGATGAGTATTCGACTTATATGACCTGTTCGCAGAAGGATGCCTCGATCCGATTTTTATATGAAATGATGATGCACAGGGATGGAGACATCCGGCGGCAGGCGGCGCGGATCACCGGCGAGCTGATCGCGGACTATGAAGTCCATTATCAGAAGGAGGTGCCGGAAGGGGCGGCAGAGCTGGAAGAGGGAGTGTCCGCGGAGGAAAAATGGGAGGAAGTGCTGCGCGCCGCGGTGATCCCAGACCACAAGATTTCCGAACAGCATAAGCGGTGGCTGGGCTATGCGATGAAAACGGTTTTTTCTACGGTGATGGACCAGATCTCAGAGGAAAAAAGACCCAGGGTGATGCAGGCGCTTTTGAAATACTATACCAAAAAAGACTGGGAAGACCTGGTCATGTTTGTTCTGATGGATTGCGCGGGCGGTTTTTCCTTTGCGATGTTTGAAGAGCAGCAGGTGAAAGTGCTGATTGACTTTGCGAAGTCTGCCCTGAGCCGGAAAAATCCGGAGCTGCATACGGCTGCCCTGCGCTTTTTGGAACTCTGGGCAGAGCAGGGATGGAAGCCTGAGCGCCAGGAGAGGGAACGTCTGGAGACCTGTCTGATTTCCGGGGAAACTTTGCCTGTCTGCTGCCGGTATCTGATCGGAAAGCTTCGGCGCTGCCTGGACGGTGCCGAAAATGCAGAGAATCTTTTGGAAACGGAAAACCGGACGGTTTCCTCCCTGTTTCTGGAAAATCAGCAGATCGATACTCCCTGGATCTTTAAAATGGTGAATCTGGAAATTTTAAAGGAACACTGCCTGCAGAATCAAAAGGAAATGTTCCAGCTTGCCGCGCATCTGGTGAATATGCTGCAGAATACGGACCGGATCGTGATCAAGCACCATTCCGGCAATGAGCTGACGGAGCTGATCCTGCATTTATCAGATGCGGAAAAATATGAGATCGCCATGGAACTGGTAAGGGGGCTGGAAATCGGGGAATATTCCATCTCAAAATATATTCCGGAATATCTGGGAAAGATCTTCTTCTGCCTGTCGGATGAAACACAGCGTGAAGTGCTGGAACTGTTTCGGAAAATGATCGACAGTACGAATCCGAAAGCGGCCATAGTCACATTGGAGACGGTGGGGATCATGCTGCAGTATTTCTTTGCTTACAGCCAGAGGACGCCGGAGAAAAAGGAGTTTTATGAATGGTGCAGGGAGGTACTGGAAGGGCTGCTTTTCCGGGGGATGGCCCATTATATGGAAGGTGTCAGCCAGGAGGCTTTTTATATCATCGGACACAATATCTTTGGAAGCAGACAGCTGGATCTGGATCAGAAATACAGCTTTTTTCAGACCACCGGGCGGAAGCTGCTGATATTGATGGGAAAAGAAAAAGATCATGTCCGCCTGTACAATCATGCTGCCGCGCTGAACCATATATACCGGTTCCTGTCGGACTACCTTTTCCTGCACGGCGGGATTCCGGAAGAGCATGTGGAGAAGATCGCGTTCTTTCCCGGTACCTTTGATCCGTTTTCGCTGGGGCACAAGGAGATCGTCAAAGAGATCCGGAGGCGGGGATTCCGGGTGTATCTGGCGCTGGATGAATTTTCCTGGTCTAAGAAGACACAGCCGTATAAGATCCGGGAAACGATCGTGAAGATGTCTGCGGCGGATCTGCGGGAGGTGTATCTGTTTCCGGAGGAAATTCCTGTAAATATTTCAAACTGCCGGGATCTGCGGAGACTGAGAGCGTGCTTCCCGGGAAAGGAGGTGTATCTGGTGGCCGGGAGCGATGTGGTGGAGCATGCGTCCGCGTACAGGAATCCGGTGCAGGAGGATTCTGTCCATCATTTCCCGCATATCATTTTCCTGCGCAGAACCGATCCTGCAAAAGAGCAGCTCCGGCGGGAGCTGGAAGGAACGCTTGCCGGGGAAAAGGTGTATTGGCTGGCTCTGCCCAAAGGGTTTGAGGAGATCAGCTCCACCAAGATCCGGGAGCATATTGACCGGAATAGAGATATCTCGAATCTGGTAGATCAGAATGTGCAGAATTATATCTATGATATGGGGCTGTATACCCGGGAGCCGATGTTTAAATTCATGACGGCAAGCATACCTGTGGATGCTTACTGCGAGGAACACATCGAATCCGAACTGAAAAAGGAGCTGGTCATGGGGCTTTTGAAGGAGTTCTGGGACTATGGAAGGAATCCGGCGGCAGCATGCCTGGAGCGGGAGGAGGCGGTCCTGATCCGGGATGGACAGCAATACCGGCAGGTCATCGGAATCGTCCTGTTCCACCGGCTTTCCTTTGCGGAGCTCTATGGGGAGTGCGGCAGTATTGAGACGGCGGCGTATCTCCGAAATCAGATCTCAGGAAAGACGGCTGTCATAACCGGAATCTATGGGAGAGACACAGGGGAGGCGGCGGACAGCCGTCAGGCCGTCCTGACGGAAATGCTTGTCCGGTGCGCAGAGCTGGGCTATACCTATGGAATCTGCTTCGGCAAAACGGGGCTGGAGGAGCTGCTTCTGGCTCAGGGCTTTGTGCGGCTTCCGCTGAAGGAAGCCTGCTATCTTGTGGATCTGCGCAATCCCATTGTGCTGTTCGGTGATGCCTGCATGTCTCTGAAGGAGCCCTTCCGCAGCAGCCGCGTAATGAAAGAAGAGATATGGAAACGAAGAAAATCCCTGCAGAAAGCATTTACCGGGCTCTTCCCGGGGAATCTGGTGCTGTGCATTGATTCGGGAATCCTGAACCACCGCCTGATCCGGAGGATCACAGAAGAAAACCAGGTCCCGATGATACAGATGCCGCGGCGGATCCTGGGAGAAAAGATGTGTGTGCCGTTTGGACGGATTCTGAGAGGGACGCTGGTTCCGAACTGCGTTACAAAGGAGCTGGATGCAGAAAAGATCTATTTCCCGGATATGGAACGGTTTGTGATCCGGGAATACCCGAACGGAGCGGCGCTGGATATCCAGATCCGAACGATCAAATCCTTTCAGCGGCCTGTGATCCTGGTGGATGACCTGTTCCATAAGGGCTACCGCATGGAACGGATCGATCCGGCCCTGGAAAGAGAGGGTGTGGAAGTGGGGAAGATCATTGTGGGAGTTTTGTCGGGGAAGGGAAAAGACCTGGCAGACCAGCGGGGCAAGAAGATAGACTGCGTATATTTTCTGCCGAATATGCGGGCCTGGTTTATGGAGTCCGTGCTGTACCCTTTTATCGGCGGGGACAGCATTATGAGGGAAAACGAAAGAACGATGCAGACGATGCTGCTTCCCTCCGTCAATTCGATCCTGCCGTATCAGGTGCCCGGCTTTCTGGAGGGGATCTCGGCAGCAGGCTATTATCAACTCTCTGAGCTTTGTCTGGAAAATGCGGAGGCCATTCTGCGCCTTCTGGAAAAGGAGTATCAAAGACTGACGGGACGGAAGCTGACCGTGCGGCGCCTGGGAGAGGTGATGGCGCAGCCCAGGTGTCCGGAGCTGGGGATGGAGGCATTGGAGACATCCGGGGAGGCGCCGTCCTCCTATCTCAAGCTTGAGAAAAACAGGCTGAAACGGCTGAAATATATATCCGGACTGTCTGTATAAGGCAATGGAGTTTCAAAGGAAGTGGATGAAAAGAAAGGAGGCGGATGCTATGGGCGGGAATACAATTCTGGATCTTCGGAAGAACCGGGAGGCATGCCCGAAATGTGATCCAATCTGGCTGTGCCGAAAAGGTACCCTGCGGAAGCGGGTGCATCTGGCAGGACTTGGGGATGTGGGGAGAACAACACTTGTCGGACTTTCTCTGCTGGGCGGTGACGCCATCGAATCGCTGGGGATTTATGATCTGGATGCGCACCGGATGCAGCGTTTGGAGCTGGAACTGAATCAGATCTGCGATCCCTTCGGCGGCAGAAGGATCCCGCCGGTCTATCTGCTGGAGGAGCGGGAATTGTTTGACTGCGACGTGTTTGTATTTTGCGTGGCGCGGCAGGTGCCGGAGGTGGGAACAGAACAGAAGGATGTCCGGATGGCCCAGTTCGAGGCAAACAAAGCGATCGTGGAATGGTATGCGAAGCGGGCCGGAGAAGCAGGCTATCCGGGGCTTTTCCTGGTCATGTCGGATCCGGTGGAGCTGTTGTGCAAGGCGGCTCTCCTGGCATCAAAAAAGGGTTCCCGCGCGCTGCTTCCGGGGCAGATCCAGGGCTGCGGTCTGGGAGTGATGCATGGGCGGGCGGTCTATGCTGCGCAAAGGGAAGAGGTGTTCCGGAGCTATCTGGCAGGAGGAAGGGTATTCGGCTCTCACGGCGGGGAACTGGTGGCGGCAAACAGTCTTTCGGAAGGGGACTATGATGATGAGACTTCACGGCGCCTTACAGACTGGGTGATCCACGCCAACCTGCAGGTGCGCAGGGCGGGATTTAAGCCCTATATCGCGCCTGCGTGTTCCTCCGGTGCCCTTACGATCCTGCGCATTTTGAAGGGGCAGTGGAATTACAGCTCCAATGACCTGGGAGGGGTTTATTTCGGGGGAAAGAACCGGACAACGGAGAAGGGAATTGAATGGGAAGCTCCGCCGCTTCCAGCCCCTTTGTTTGAAAGGCTGAAATGCTCCTGGTGCAATTTGGAGAAGCTGCTATGAGACTGGTCGTTCTCAAACCCAGAGGTGAGGAAGAAGCAGGACTTTCGCGCCTGGACGGGATTTTACGGGAGAGTCTGCGCAGGGTGATGCCTGAGAAAAACGGCCGGATGGAAATGGTGGACTGGATCGAAACGGCGGAAGAGCTGGAACGTGTCTGTGGGACTCGGGAACAGCTGCGGGGAAGGAGGATCCTGTTCGCGGTGTCCCTGGGGGAGCTGGGGATCAACCTGGAAATGTATGCCATGCTCCGGTGCATACGGAAGAATCCCCGTTGTATGGAAAACAGCATTGCCGGAATCCTGGTGGACGGGGGATGCGAGCTGTATACAAAATCTGCTGCCGCGGAGATCGTATTTTCTGCAAATCTGTCCGGGTGCTTATTTGTTGGACAGCCTTTGGTGGAGGCTACAAAAAGTCTTCGGAATTTCCGGATCAGAGCATCCAATCTCTGCCTGGATCTGGAGGAGGCTTATCTGGAATCGGCCAGGCTGCTGATTAAAAGAATCTGCGGTTTTGAGCCTCCCCGGAGGGAAAATCTGAGGATTCTGTGCATTCATGCCAGCAGCTATGAGACATCCAATACGCTTTCTCTGTGGCGGCTGGTTCGGAAGGGGCTGGAAGAGAAGTGCCGGATTCAGGAGATTGCCCTGGGAAATGGGAAAATATATGACTGTCTGGGATGCCCTTACCAGATGTGCCTTCACTACGGGCAGAGGTCG
Organism: uncultured Lachnospiraceae bacterium; assembly: GCA_949893755.1. Classification (GTDB taxonomy): domain Bacteria; phylum Bacillota; class Clostridia; order Lachnospirales; family Lachnospiraceae; genus Schaedlerella. Next base: position 24,586 of record CATLCV010000006.1, read on the forward strand.
GAGTGCTTTTATGGGGGCACAATTGTGGAAGAAGTATATCCTGCCATAGAGCAATGCGATGTTCTTTTGCTGCTGTGCCCCAATTATAATGACGCCCTGGGCGCCAATCTGACTGCTTTTGTCAATCGCCTGACTGCGCTGTTTCGGAAAAGACAGTTTTATGAGAAATATCTGTTTTCGATTATTGTTTCCGGATACAGCGGAGGAGATATCCTGGCAAAGCAGCTGATCAGCAGCCTGAATATGAATAAGACCTTTATCCTTCCGGGGAACTTTGCACTGATGGAAACAGCGAATGATCCAGGGAGCGTTTTGACGGCGGAAGGGATCGGACGGCGGGCGGAGGAGTTTGCGGAGAGAATCTTGCGGAAAAGGAAATAAATGTGCGGATGACGCTTCCGCAGTGCTTCAAAATGATTAAAAATTAATTTGCGATATATTACAAAAACGTTAAAAAGATGCAAATAAAGCATGGATAAGGTAATAATGCATAAAAATAGATCAAATAAAATGTGTATTATATACAAAATACCAAATACATATTGACATGAGCGATATATTAAAGTACAATAAATGTACAAAACGAAACATTCTGAAAGAAATGGAAAAAATGTAAAGAAATGAAAAAGTAGAAGGGAGAAAAGAGAAGATGGCGCACAAGACAGAATTTTTGTATTTATCAGAACAGGATACGATCAAAGCGGGGGTACTGGATGCCAGGAAGTGTATCGACAATGCAGAGGAAGTTTTTACCCTGCTGAGCAAAGGGGACTATCTGATGGGAGGAAGCAACCATAACAGCCATGGGCTGGGGCTGGTGTTCCCGAAGGAAAGCCCGTTCCCGAATATGCCGGTGGCAGGCCCGGACAGACGGTTTGTGGCTATGCCCGCTTACCTTGGAGGAAGATTTGATGTATGCGGCAATAAGTGGTATGGCTCCAATGCGGCAAATCCGAAGAAGGGACTTCCCAGATCCGTACTGACCGTTACCTTGAATGACAAAGACACGGGAGAGCCGCTTGCATTTATGTCGGCCAACCTGCTGAGTGCGGCAAGGACCGGAGCAGTACCGGGAGTGGCAGCGAGACATCTGGCGAGGAAGGATTCGGAAAACGTAACTGTATTGGGCTGCGGCCAGATCAACCGTTCCTGCCTGCGTTCCATTTTGTCGCAGCTTCCGAACGCAAAGAAGATTTACTGCTATGACATTTTTGAAGAGGCCTCCAATAAGTTTTTGGCCTGGGCAAAGGAAGAACTGCATATTGACGGTGAGGCGACTACGGATCTGGAAGCAGCGGTCCGGGCAGCGGATGTCATTACGGTGGCGGCATCCAGATTAAAACCGCTTTACATAAAGGATGAATGGCTGAAAGAAGGCGTGACTGTTTTGATCACCGGTCCGATGCAGACAGACGACTCCTTCTGGATGAGCACAAAGCTGATTTATGACAATGTAGGACTCCATCAGGCTTATGTCCAGGACGCGGTTGAATCCGGAGATAAAGCAGAATACTATAAGGGCGTGATCGGCGGACCGATCTATACCCTGATCGATGCCGGAAAGATGCCGAAGCTGGAGGACTCTACCAGTATCGGAGATGTGATCCTCGGACAGAAGGAAGGACGTATTGATGACAAAGAAAGAATCACCTTCGTGGCATGCGGAATGGCAACCTTTGATGTGGGACTTGGATTTGATCTGTATCATACTGCATTAAAAGAAGGAATCGGGCAAAAACTGGTATTATGGGATGATCCATATCAGAAATAGGATCCTGTTTTAAACAGGAAAGAGCAGGAGTGCTCCCGGAAGATTTTGCATAAATGAAAGGCTTTGCGGGAGCATTCCATGAAAACAGGAGGTGAAATGGAGTGTCGTTATCTTTAGCAGCAATGATATTATGTTTTATCGTACTTATGATAATCGGTCTGCCGATTGCTTACAACCTGATCGTCACGACTACAGTTTATATCCTGGTCGCGGGGTTTGACCCGATCCAGATGGTGATCAAAATGTACGGCGGGATGAACAGCTTTTCCTTTCTGGCAGTACCGTTTTTCGTGCTGACAGGCCAGCTCATGCTGCGCGGCGGCTTGCTGGAATCGTTGATCAAGCTGGTGAATGTCTGGTTCGGCAGATTCAAGGGCGCGATTGCCATCGTGACGATCGGAGCGTCTCTGCTGATGGGATCCATCGTTGGTCTTGCGGTCGCTTCCGCGGCATCACTGGGAGTATTTCTGATCCCGATGATGAAGAAGGAAGGGTATGCGCCGCCCTTTGCGGCAGCAGTGATGTCCTCGGCATCTCTGCTGGGGCCGATCATGCCGCCCAGTGTTTTGATGATACTTTACTGTACCGCGGTAGGAAAAACTTCGATCAGCGGTCTGTTTATGGCAGCAGTTACACCTGCGATTCTGATCGCGCTCCTGCAGTGTCTGGTGGCGCACCGGATTTCCGCCAAAAGGGATTATCCGTCTTACGGCAAGGCGTCCTGGTCTGAAAAGCTTTCCGCAACGGTCCATGCGATTCCGGCATTATTTTTACCGGTGATCATTCTGGGCGGTATCTTCAGCGGCATCTTTTCCATCACGGAAGCATCCGGCGTGGCAGTTGTATACAGTGCGATCCTTGCATTTTTTGTAAATAAAAGCGTAAAGCTGAAAGATATTCCGGAAATGGTGATCGAAGCGGCATCGACGTCCGGCCTGGTCCTGATCCTTGCGGGCGCGGGAACGGCGATGGCATGGGGGATTGCGAACGAGCGGGTAATGGATATGCTGATCAGCCCGATGTCTTCTCTTCCGCCATGGGTATTCCTGCTGATCGTGAATATTCTGATGCTGATCTGCGGTATGTTTATGGATGATTACGCGTCAACCGTCATCCTGGCGCCGATCATCGCACCCATCGCATGGGCGCTGGGAATCCATCCTCTGCATATCGGCGCGGTATTCTGCATCAATCTGGTAATCGGACTGGCGACACCTCCGTTTGGAGTGACCCTGTTTGTTACCAGTCCGGTGGCCGGTGTACGTCTGGAAGAGACAGCAAAGGAAGCGATTCCGTTTTTGGCCGCTACGATCGGCGTATTGCTGCTGATCACCTTTGTACCGCAGGTTGTCATGTGGCTTCCGACTCTGATGGGATATGCATGATAAAAGCAGTATGGAAAAAAATGAAGAAAATACAGGCAGCGCAAGGCAGCAGTCTATCTGCTGTGAAATTGGTTTTGAATGAAGGAGAGGGAAGATATGAAAATGAAAAAAATGAGATATGCCATAGCAGGAATTTTGACAGTTTGTATGATCGGCAGTTTGGCAGGATGTACAAGAAGCAACAGTGGTTCCGGCGGTTCCGGCGGCGCGTCAGGCGGCGGGGAAGCGGAAGAAGAGGCGGGCGGAAGCTATACGATCCGTATTGCCTGCGAGAACTCGGATACCTATCCTGCTACACTGGGATTGAAGGTAATGAAGGATTATGTTGAAAAGCATACGGACGGCAATGTAAAGGTCGATATCTATGCCAGCGGCCAGCTCGGCGGCGAGGAGGAGACTCTGGAGCAGGTGGCGCAGGGCTCACTGGAAATGGCAGTGGCTTCTTTTGCCCCGGTGGTATCCTATGACAAAGAATTTGAAGTGATGGATATCCCGTTTGTATTTAATACGTATCAGGAAGCATGGATGGTACTGGACAGCTCCGTCGGCACGGATATGCTGGACTCCCTGAAAGAATACGGGATGATCGGAATGTCCTTTATGGAGAACGGCTTCCGCCAGGTGACAAGCAATGTGGCACCCGTACAGACTAAGGCAGACCTGTCAGGCGTGAAGATCCGTACCATGCAGAACAATAATCATATGGAAGCATTTAAGGCTTTAGGCGCGAATCCTACGCCCGTTGCATTTTCGGAGCTTTATATGTCGCTTTCTCAGAATACGGTAGATGCCCAGGAGAATCCGATTGCCAATGTGACGGATAAAAAGCTCTATGAGGTACAGAAATATCTCTCACTGACAAACCACATTTACGATGCAATGCCCCTGGTCTGCAATCTGGAATTTTTTGAGAGCCTTCCCGGAAAATATCAGGGGATTGTAAAGACCGGTGCGGTGCTCGGTATGGAATACAGCCGTTTCTGCAACGCGGAGCGGGAATCCCTGATCCTGGAAGAGCTGGAAAAGGAAGGGATGCAGATCAATGAAGTATCCGAGGAGGCCCATGAGGAAATGAAGAGTATCGCTCAGCCGGCAGTTATTGAAATGGTCGGCGAAGACCTGGGACAGGATAAGGTAGACGAATATCTGAAAAATGTAGAGAGCGTACTGGAGGAGATCAAGAGCTATTAAACGGAGGAAGGAATATGATGGAAGCATTGGATAAACTTTTGACAGTTTCGTTTAAAGTACTGAAGGCGGTTCTGTGCGCGGTGCTTTTAGGAATGGTGGTCATACTGATGGCGCATATCTTCTTCCGCTATGTATTGAATAATTCGCTGACCTGGTCGGAGGAGCTTTTGAAGATTCTCCTGGTATGGTTCGGCATGCTGAGTGTGTCTGTTCTGGCGGCCCGCAGGGAGCATGTGGCGATTGTGATCTTTAAGGAGCGCATGTCTCCAAAGGTGGCGGGACTGATGACAAAGATCACCCAGATCCTGACTGTAGTGATCTGCTTTGTAGTGATCGTGGTAGGCGTGCAGTATGTGATATCCGCCGGATACCGGCCCACGCCGGCGCTTCGGCTCCCCTATGGATATGCCTATGCGGCGGTACCGGTATCATTCGTATTCGTATTGCTTTATGAGTTCCGGAACCTGCTGGCGGAATTAACCGGAAAAGGGAATTACGCGGTGATCGAAAAGCCGGAAGAAGACCTGACAGGCGGAAAGCTGGATCTGGATTTAGACAAAAAATAATTTCCTGCCGTGCGGTTTTTACGAATGGATGAGTGCGGATGGAATATTTGCCTGATCGTGTGAGAAGGGGCTGCCGGGAAATGACAAGGCACACAGTATGTTGTGGGAATGCAGTCATTTTCCGGCAGTCCTTTTTGTTCTATTTAAGAAGCTTATCCGAATTTTTCAATAGAACAAAAGCCCTCCGGGGATGCACACTTTTTTATGAAAGAACAGGAGGTAACAATGTATCAGTTAAAACAAACAGAATCGGAATGGGAATACATAGACAAAAATCTTGGAATTCGGTTTGGGGTGCCCGGGGACTGCGGGGCAGAGCTTCTGCTCACCCCGGATGTGGAGGCGATCCGGTCGGAAGCAGAAGTAGAAGAGGCTGTAAAAAATCCGAAGTACGGACCATCACTGCGGAAGCTTGCAGAAGACAGGCATGCCCGGACAGCATGCGTTCTGATTTCGGACGCTACCAGGGCGGTTCCGACTGCCGGAATATTGAAGTACATCGTTCAGGAGCTTACAGAGGCAGGGATCCTTCCGGAACAGATCTGTGCATTTGTGGCAATCGGCGTCCATCGGGGCGCGTCAGAAAAGGAGATGCAGACATTTCTGGGAGAGCTTTACGGGAAGATCCGAATCGAAAATCATACACCCTTTGAAAAAGAAAACCTGATCTGTCTGGGGGAGACATCCGGACATACCCCGGTCTGGGTAAATAAAAAGGCTTATGCGTGTGACCTTCATATTCAGATCGGAAAGGTGGAACCCCATGAGTTTGCAGGATTTTCAGGCGGAAGAAAATCGGTTCTTCCGGGGATCAGCGGGGAGGAGACGATCCTTGTCAACCACCGTCCGGAAATGATCCTGCGGCCGGATGCTGCCATCGGTGTGTTGGAAGGCAATCCGGTGCATGAGGATATGGAAGAGGCGGCGGAAAAATTCGGTATAGATTTTGGAGTGAACTGCATTCTGAATCAGCAATTGGAGCTGGCGGCGGTATTTGCCGGAGAGATGAAAAGGAGCCATCGGGCTGCGGTGGAATGGGTCAGGGAACATCTGAGGGTGTCTTTGAAACGGCCGGATATTCTTGTGACCACGGCCGGAAATCCGCTGGATATTGATTTCTACCAGACAGTGAAAGCGCTGATCGCGCTGTCCGAAATTCGGGATTAAAACACGACTGTGATCCTTTACTGCGGATGCCCGGAGGGTGTCAATTCTCCGGATATGCTGCGCGCCTTCCGAAGCAGTCCGGATCTGGAGGAGGTGGTTGCATATACATCGGACAATTATAAAATCCAGATGGACCATGTGCTTCTGCTGTCTAAAATATTGAAAAAGCATGTGAGGATCCTTGTATGCTGTCCCAACATACCGGATGAGGAGATCCGCGAGATGTTTATGGTTCCGTGCCGTACCCCGCAGGAGGCAATGGATATGGCGCTGGAGATGTGCGGAAAGAACAAGGCAGAAGTATTGTTTTATCCGCGGCCGCAGACAGGACTGCCGGCTGCCGAATAAAAACGAAAGGAACGGAAGAAATGGATATATGGGAAAAACTGCAAAGAAAAGAGCCGTTATCTCCGGAAGAGAGGAAGTCTGTCTGCAATGGCCTGCTGACTGCGGAAGAGCGGATGGAGGCACTCATTTTAAAGTATTTTACGGATGAAGATTTTCGGACCGTCTGGCAGAAGCGGATCGGAACGGGGCGGATCGGGGGAAAGGCATGCGGTCTGTTGCTGGCGAGGAAGCTGATCGCGGAAAAGCTGCCGGAGTATGTGCCGAGGCTGCTGGATCATCACTCTTATTTTATCGGTTCGGATGTGTTTTATCAGTATCTTCTGGAAAATGAATGTCTGGATTTGCGGGAACAGCACCGCAGGGAAAAAGAAAAATTCCGGGAGGCGGAGCTTCTCAAGGAACGTCTTAGAAACGGCCGTTTTTCAGAAGAATTGGAAGACGCGCTGAAACAGATGCTTTTCTATTATGAGGACCGGCCGATTATCGTGCGTTCCAGCAGCTTTTTGGAGGACGGCTTCGGAAAAGCATTTTCCGGAAAATATGAATCCGTTTTCTGCATGAATACAGGGATGCCGGCGGAAAGGCTGGAAGAATTGAAGGAAGCAATCCGCCGGGTCTATGCAAGTACGATGAATGAATCGGCGCTGGAATACAGAAAAAAATGGAATCTGCTGGATGCGGATGAACAGATGGCGCTGCTGATCCAGCGGGTAGAGGGAGAGCAGCAGGGAGACTATTATTTTCCTGTTGCGTCGGGTATGGGGTGCTCCTACAACCCTTATAAATGGATGGAACACATGAATCCGGACGCGGGGATGCTGCGTCTGGTCGCGGGGCTGGGAACCCGGGCGGTAGAGAGGACTCCAGGAGATTATCCGCGTCTGGTCTGCCTGGATCATGCGCAGGCGAATATACATACGTCCATTGCGGAACGGCATAAATATTCACAGAGGCAGGTGGATGTGCTGAGCCTGTCTGAGGGCGGGGTCCGGACACAGATGCTGGACCGTCTGATTCCCCTGCTGTCAGAGGAACAGAAGAAACTGGTTTTGAGCAGGGACAGCGATGCGGAATCCATGCTTTATCAGCGAGGCATGTTCAAGCGGGTGTATTTCTCGGATTGCGGCGGCCTGGTCAACCATACCGGATTTGTGGGAATGATGAAACGGATTTTGAAAATGCTGGAAAAGGAATATGAGAGGCCGGTGGATATTGAATTTGCTCTGCGGATGGACGAGGAGATGCAGGTCAGGGTCAATCTGTTCCAATGCCGTCCGCTGCAGACTGGCATATCAGAACAGATCCGGATCCCCACAGGAGTCGAGGATGCATTTTTATTTGACGTGCGGTGCACCTCCATGCGGCGGTCCAAAAAAGAGCGGGTAGATATCATTGTCTGGGTAGATCCCAGGAACTACTATGAGTGCCCTTATGCGAAAAAAGCGGAAGTGGGAAGAGTGATCGGGAGCATCAATCAATACTACGAATCGCAGGATAAAAAGCTGATGCTGCTTGTCCCCGGCCGGGTGGGAACCTCCTCCCCGGAGCTTGGGGTTCCGGTTTCCTATGCGGACATCAGCCGGTTTGCGGCAATCTGCGAAGTGGCATACAGCGAGGCCGGATATCGTCCGGATCTTTCCTACGGAAGCCATATGTTCCAGGATCTGGTGGAAGCAGATGTATACTATGGGGCGATCAACGAAAACAGCAAGACCAGATTGTACCAGCCGCAGCTGCTGAAAACGCTGCCGGAGATTTTTTCAGAGGTCTGCGGAGCATACCCGGAGCAGGGGGAGATCGTGAAGGTGTATGATCTGTCGGGGATGGATGCAGAGCTTTTGCTGGACGCAAAGGAAGGCAGGGCGGTGTGCTGGCTGAAATAGAATAGTAAAGATCAAAATGGCGCTGTTTTCATTTGAGAAAGACAGCGCCTTAAAATTGCCGAGATCAGTTCCGGTTTATCTGATTATTCTTTGAAACGGCCGAATGGCCATGACGGGGCTCCCTTGGGTATGCCTTATGAAACAGCCGAATGGCCATGACGGAGCGCCCTTGGGTATACCTTATGAAACAGCCGAATGGCCATGATGGAATGCCTTTAGGTATGCCATCGGGGATTCAAAGTAACATTATAGCTGTCAGAACAGCAAAAGTATGTTATACTGAGACAATAACTGAGGATTCGTTTTTGCAAAACGCCGACAGTTCTTAACCTGGATAAACCAGAAAAACACGATACGAAAATTATGCCATTTTGTGAAAAATATTGTTTGTAAGTACCTAACGATGCCTAAAACGGATGAACGGAAAAAAACAGGCCATCGTATGCAGGAGGACAACACATGGTTTACGAATTGAAAGATCCAGAAAAAGCAGCCCCGCTCTTTGAAGGCTGGCAGGAGTCCATGATCTGGTCCTGTCTGCAGAAGATCATGGGAAAGATCTACGCAGACTCCCCGGAGCACCCGGTTTCCGCCATGGCATTACTTGCTGACTTCTGCTTTTTTGCTGGGAAGCCGGACGCAGAGCTTGTCCGGTATTGGGCCGGCCTGCACATGCCGGACGAGGCGTCTGACAGGACAGCGCAGAGGATGGATTCCGCGGAAGTACACAAAGACGTGCTTTGTAAAGCGCTGCCCGACGTCCCGGATGATTCTGCAGCCTGGGGCATCATCATGGTGCCCCGCAGCCGTGCCTGGGGAGAACTGATCGAGAGCTGCTACAAAGCCAGAGCCAAAAAGGTCACTCGCTTTGCGATAAAAAAAGAACCGGATATTTTTGACCGAGAAAAGCTGCAGACGGCAGTCTCAGCTCTGCCTGACGGCTTTACATTAAAAATGATTGATAAAACGCTGTATCTGCAATGCCGGGAATTTTCCTGGTGCCGGGACTGGACAGCCAATTATGCGAATTATGCCATGTACGAAAAGTACGGTCTGGGAGCAGCGATATTCAAGGACGGAGAACTGGTTTCTGGTGCTTCCTCCTATACCAGCTACAGAGGCGGTATTGAAATCCAGATCGATACCCGGGAGGATTACCGAAGGCAGGGGCTTGCGCGTATCTGCGGGGCAAAGCTGATCCTGGAATGCCTGGAGCGGGGCTGGTATCCGAGCTGGGATGCCCAGAATCCAGGGTCGGCGGCACTGGCCCAAAAGCTGGGATACCATCTGGATCACGAATATACGGCATATGAAGTTTATCGATGAGAGGAAAAAAATTATGGTTATAATCAGCGGCCTGACAAAATATTTCGACGATATCTGCGCGGTCGATCACGTGTCCCTGGAGATCCCGGACGGCACCATGTTCGGCCTGCTGGGTACGAACGGCGCGGGCAAGACCACGCTGCTGCGGATGCTGGCGGGCATTATCGAGGCGGATTCCGGGGAGATCCGGATAGACGGGGAGGAAGATTCTTTTTCGCCGCAATGCAAGGAAAAGCTCTTTTATCTGCCCGACGATCCCTATTATTTTCCGAACGCGTCTATCCAGACCATGCTGGATTTTTATAAAAAGCAGTATCCGGGGCTGGATGCAGATTCCGCCGCCTATATGGCAGAATCCCTCAATCTGGACAGGGACCGCCCCATCCGGACGTTTTCAAAGGGGATGAAGCGGCAGGCATTTCTGATCCTGGCGCTGTGCTCCCGGACAAAATACCTTTTCTGCGATGAGGTGTTCGACGGTCTGGACCCGATCGCGGCGGAGATCATGAAAAATCTGTTCCGCCAGGAAATGGAGTCCCGTGACTTTACGATCCTTGTGGCCTCCCACAAGCTTCAGGATCTGGAGGACATCTGCGGAAATATCGCCATTCTCCACAAGGGCGGCGTGGTGACTGCCGGAGACTTCCGGGAGCGTGCGGAAAATGTCCGAAAGTTTCAGTGTGTGTTTCCATTGGAGGCGGATCTGGACAGCCTGAGACAGCACCCATCGGTCGTGCGTTTCCATGAAGACGCCCGCTTTATCACGCTGGTCACCCGGGGAAATGCGGAAGAGATCCGAAAGGCACTGGAGGAACTGGAACCAATCTTTCTGGGTGAAGTCCCGTTAAGTCTGGAGGAAACATTTATTGCGGAAATGGAGGGCGCAGGCTATGACATCAGAAAAGTACTTCCATAAATGGGTCAGGGAAGCGGGGAGAGGGCATATTGCGGCGTTCCTGTCCTGGGGATGTCTGCTGACCTATGGGATGATTACCGCAGTGCAGCTGCGTTTCAAGTCGGACTACTCCTTTTTCGGCATCGGCAGCGGGGAGCTATTGTGGATCTGTGCGGGACTCGGCGCTGTCCTCTCTTTTCTGGAATTTTTCTATCTGCTGCAGCCGAAAAAACTGGATTTTTATTACAGCCTTCCGGTGAGAAAAAGCACCATATTCTGGGGAAGATATGTGCATGGGCTGATGCATTTCATGATGCCGCTGTGCCTGGTGGTCACAGGCTGCGGTCTGTATGAAAGCAGCTTCGATATGGATTTTTTTCCCTTTTCAGCCGGCTATACAGGGCGCAGCATCTTGGTGTTTGCAGGAGTATTTTTGATATTTTATCATATAGGGATCCTGCTGCTCACTGTCTGCGGAACGGTCCTTCCGGCAATCATGGGGTATGCACTCTGCCTGCTCTACGGACATATTCTGGTGGGAAATGTATGGACCGCATGGGCGGCGGATTATTTCCGGACCTACTACAGGATTCCGGTGTTCGAGAAGCTGGACATCCTGACGGCTCCCCTCTCCCTGGCCCGGGATCTGGCGGGAAGCAATCTGTTTGACAAATGGGAAGTGTTCGGGTATGTACCGTCCGGGAGCAGCATCCTTGCGGCAACCGAATGGATCGTCCTGCCGTTCCTTTTGTTCGCTGCGGCGCAGAAAAGGAGAAGGACGGAACGGGTCGGGAAATGGTTTGCCATCCCCATGGCGGAACGGGCGGCGGAAGGTCTGCTCTCCTTTTTGGCCGGGGTGTGGATGGGAAGCTTTCTGGCTGCGCTGACCGGACTTGCCATGAAATCACCAGGGCTTTGCGGTGCGTTGAGTATCCTGGCGGGGATTGCTACCGCGGCCGCAGTGCATTTTCTGCTGGAACTGGGCGTGGGATGCGGCTGGAAAATGCGGCAGGATGAAGCAACGATAAATGAAGCAACGATAAATGGAGCAACGATAAATGGAACACTCGCGGAGCGCGGAGATTCTGGTATGGTTCGCCGGGCAGGAGGAAAGCATTGCGGAACATGTGCTTTGCACCGGGGAATTTTCCGGCGGAAATGGCAGCTTGCCGTGGAGTGCGCGGCGGTCGTTTTATCGGGGATGGTATTTCTGCTGGGGGCATCTGCATTTGACTCATTTCTGCCGGAGGAAGGGGAAGTTGAGAAGATTGGGGTCAGCATCGGCGGCATTGGAATGAACTATGAGAGTTATACCCAGACCCGCACGGGCGGGGAGAGATATGAAGCGCCACAGCGGCTGGAGCGTGATCTTCTTGCCGGGGAAGGAAAAGCCGCGGCTGCGGCATGGATCAGGTTACTGGCTGAAAAAAATAATTGCCCGGATTCGGGCACGGAGATTGCAGAAAATGAAAATTCAGCAGAAGGCGGTTTATCAGATCGCGGTACAGATTCCGAAGTACAGCCAGAAGTAACCTATGCGGTCATCTGCTACCATATGAAAAACGGAAGCCAGGCCTACCGGTTCTATCCGGTAGACGAAGAACTGCTGCAGGCATTTGCCGCGGTATTCGAGACGGATGAATACAAACAGATCGCATACCCTGTAGACGACAGCGGTTTTGCATTGGATGCCCGTTTCACCTGGTCCGACGGGGTGACGGATACGGTGATGAAGCTGGAGGAAAGCGAGAAAGAGGCGCTTCTGAATGCCTGCCAAAAGGATATCAGGGACATGAAAATGGACGACCTCAGAAAGGCGCTCCCATTGGGATTTGTAGAGCTTGATTCGGATGGCCCCATGCTTCCGGGCAGCATTCCTGTCTATCCGTTTTTTGCGCGGACCTGCACTCTGCTGGAATCATACGGCGTGCAGACGGATCGGACACTGGCGGACTATTCCGTGCGTTCGGTCAGCGTGAGTACAAGAAATGAAAACGGCAGGGGAAAACGAAGCTCCGATTATCTGGATGATCCGGAGGAAATCGCAAAGTGGATGCAGAAAGCGGTTCCGAAGGAATTTGACCTGCAGCCGATTTTTTATCCACTGGATTATTCGAAGGAGATCCGGGTCGAAGTTCTGGATGAAACGACAAATTCGGTGATTCATGTGAATTGTTATTCGCAGGAGGAATAAAAATGAAGAGAAGATTAGAGGTATGTATAGATTCTGTGGAATCTGCGATCATAGCCCAGGAGGCTGGTGCGGACCGCCTGGAGGTCTGTGCCAATCTGGTCATCGGAGGGACGACGCCTGGGGTAAGTCAGTTTAAGCAGATCCGCAAGGCATGTGATATCGATCTGAATGTCCTGATCCGCCCGCGGTTCGGAGATTTCTTATATACAGATGCGGAATTTCAGATGATCTCCGAGGATATCCGGATGTTCCGGGAGCTGGGGGCAGACGGTGTGGTGGTCGGCTGTCTGAAAGCAGACGGCAGCCTGGATTCGGACAGGATGGGAGCACTCCGGGAGCAGGCCGGTCCATTGCAGATGACACTGCACCGGGCATTTGATGTATGCCGGGATCCCGGCCAGGCATTGGAGGAGGCTGTGTCGCTTGGAGTAGATACGGTCCTGACCTCCGGACAGGCGGCCGACTGCCTTGGCGGAAAAGAGACGTTAAAGAAGCTGATCCGGCAGGCTGACGGCAGGATCGAGATCCTTGTGGGAAGCGGGGTCAATGCGGAGGTCATCCGGCAGCTCATGGAGGAGATCGGCGCATCCAGTTTTCACATGTCCGGAAAGAAAATGATCAGCAGCGGCATGGCTTACCGGAACCGGCAGGTCCATATGGGAGTTCCGGGAATCGGGGAATTTGATATATTCCGGACGGATAAAGAGGAGATCCGGAGGGCAAGGCTGGTGCTGGATCAAAGATAGATACCATAGAGTCTTTCCAATATCCCTATAAAATTGCATTTTAGGAGGCACCACTATGATACAGATCGCAATCTGCGACGACGAGCGGGAGTCGGTCGCCCTGCATGAAAAAATCGTAAAGACAAGCCTGCAGAAGCTTGGCATCGGATACGAGATCACAACCTACACCAAGAGCAGCAACCTGCTGTACGACATCACGGACGATCATTTTTTCTACGACCTGCTCCTGCTGGATATCGAAATGCCCGGATTCACCGGGATGGAGCTTCCGGAAAAGATCAAGCCCTTTCTGCCCAATGTAAAGATCATTTTTATCACTTCGCATCTGGAATATGCGATCGATGCCTATGAGCTGTCCATCTTCCGCTACGTTCCGAAGGACCATCCGGAGGGGCGTCTTTCCGCCGCCGTTGCGGATGCCGCAAAACTGATCGAACTGGAGGCGGGGCAGGAATACATCATACAGACCAGTCACCGGATGGAAAAAATACCATATAAAAGCATGTTCTATATCGAGCGTGACGGCGGAAAAAATGCGCTGATCCATTTCCAAAGCTTATCCGCTGGCGGCAGGACGGAAGGCACATCATCACCAGCGTCGGCGGGGATGGCGACGGCAAAGGTCCGGAAGTCTCTGCAGCAGATTTATTCGGAACTGGACTCGCCGGAGTTCCTTTTTATTGACCGCAGCTACATTGTGAATATCATTCAGATCATGAAGGTCAGCGACGGAACGGCTGTCCTGAAAAACGGTGCAAAGCTGCCCATAAGCCGTGCCCATTTACAGGAAGTGAAGCTGCAGATCAATCGGTTTTGGGGGGCGCACATATGATGGAATGGTACCAGATCCTTTCTTATTTTCTGACAAACAGTATCCGGGGATTTCTGGGGCTGTACCTCGTATGCGGACTGCTTTCAGCCCGGATGGAGCTGCGCAGGATCGTTATGATATCAGCGGCAGCAGCGGCGGCTATAACGGCATTGCCGTTGCTTTCTGTTTCCGGCGCAGGCGTGCTCGGAGCGGAGATCATTCTTCTTGCCGCAGCATCCCGGGGATATCTGCCCCGGGAGCAGACACGGATGAGCCTGTTTATCCTTTTCTTTTATGAAATCGCGGCGGCGCTGTGGGAATTTATCATTTCCTGTCTGTTTGCCATCGCGTTCCGTGTGGGATATCTGGCAAGATGGTGTGTCTCCCATCAGGCGATAGATGTGTTCTGGCCCTGCCTGACCGGACAGGAATCTTCCGCCGCAATGGTGCGGGGAATGGAAGCAATGACGGAGGGGTATCTGAATGGACCGGTCGGCGCCGCTTTTCCGGAAGATCAGCTCTGGATGCGTTTTCTGGACAGCAAAGCGCCGGAACATCTTCTGGCGGTCTGGATGGTCCGCCTGTTTATGCTGGTGATCCTGATATCGGCTGTGAAAAAAAGCGGTCAGAAAGGTATCAATTCACTTTCAGCGCATCCTTCCGCAGATATTCAGAATGATGCAAAAAGTGGCCGGGGAGGAGCAGACGTATTCCGCACGGCATCGGCCATCGCGGTGTCGGGGATGATCTGTACTGTGACTCTTGGCTTGCAGACCGTAATCGCGATCCCGGAGGACGAACTGGCGATGTGGAATCTGCTTTCCGTGATCCTGATGTTTTCGGTTCTGGTCTACAATCTGAACCGCCATTACGAAGCGGAGAAGGAGATCGTCCGGTTAAAGGAGGAGCAGGCGGAGCTGCTGGACCGCGATTACCAGAGCCTGAACCGCCTGTATTCAGAAAATGCCAGACTGTTCCACGACCTGCACAACCACATTGAGCTTCTGCACCGCCATCTGACCCATGGAAATGTCAACGAGGCCGTGGAGTATCTGGAGGATCTGCGGGGGCCGGTCCGGGAGATCACGAACTCCGGCTGGACGGGAGATGAGGCGGTGGATTATCTGATCGGAAATAAAATCGCCGCAGCACAGGAGCAGCAGATCGCCGCAGAGGTCAACATGGAATTTCCCCGGTATACCAACATCCGGAGCGCCGACCTGACCGCGATTCTGGGAAATCTGCTGGACAATGCGCTGGAAGCGGCAAAGAAAGCACAGGGGGATCGGCGTTTTATCCGGCTGACGGTCCGCCGGATCAACAACATGCTTGTGATCAAGGTGGAAAATGGATGCGGGGCCCCGCCCGTTTCGAAGCAGGGTGAACTGATCACATCTAAGAGAGAGGGCGGACTGCACGGCTGGGGGCTGAAAAGCGTCCGCGCCGCGGCGGAAAAATATGACGGAATCGTGGAGACCATGTACGAAGATCACGTATTCCGGGCGGTGGTCACGCTGTCTTTTGAAGCGGTCAATATGGAATAGACAATGATGCCGTTTGCTGTATACTCTGGAAATGGGTAAACAGCAGCGGCTTTTTTCTGCCAAAGAACAGCCGCAGATCTTCTCTCACGGACAAAAACCTGCCGTTTACGGACAAAACGGCAGAAGCCATGAATTTGTATTATCCTGTAAATGTAATCAAACAAAGAACACACTGCAAGGAGTTGCAGAAGGCAAAATCTGACACGACATTTACCGATACTTATGCAGTGCTCTTATAACGAAGGAGGTACAAATTTATGCGTCATTTTTATATTCGTCTTATCATGGGAGTAATCTGGGTGATCGCGGCGGCGGTTTCCTTACTGACAATGAACATACCATGCCTGATCCTGTATCTTGCGTTGGGAATCCGATTTTTCCATTCGGCCATTACAATCCGGGAGAAAGAGAAGAATGAGAGAAAATGAGGGAGGACGCCATGAATATTTTTTCAAATAAGCCTCATGCGCCGGAGGATGCAGAACGGCTTCTTATATTAAAAAATCTGCGTGTATGGTATACACCGGGAACAGACGTACTTTCTGATTTTTCCCTTGACCTGAACGCAAAGGAAGTTGTCGGACTGATCGGCTTGAACGGAGCCGGAAAGACCACATTTTTAAAGACGCTTTCCGGTCTGAACAGGCATTTTCAGGCGGAAACAGCGCTTTGGAAGAGACAGAAGCTTTCCTTCCGGGATCAGGCGTTCAAGCAGAGCCGCTACACGGTTTTCGCGGAAGACCGTTCGTTTCAGTATTTTACCTTCCGCGAATACATTTCCTATGCAGCCGCGTCCTACGGGAAGAAGCTGCCGGATCTTTCGGAACTGATCCGGGGATTTCATTTTGAAGAATATACAGATGTGCTTCTCAAAGAACTGTCCACAGGCAATCTGAAAAAAGTATATCTGATCACGGCATTTGCGCTGCGTCCGGAGCTTCTGCTGCTGGACGAACCGGTCAACGGGCTGGACTTTCAGAGCACCGAATACCTTTACCGGCTGATCAGCGGATATCGGCAGTACGGTACGATCCTGTTTTCCTCCCACATTCTGGAAAGCATCTGCCTGACCTCTGACAGGGTGCTGGTTCTGGAACATGGACGGATATCCCGGAGCTTTACCGGGCAGGAGATCCAGGCAGATACGATCCGGGAGGTACTGACGGAAAAGGAAAATGCCTTGTGACAGAAAATAGAAAGTGCCCTTATGTGTAAAATGCAGAGATAAAAAAGTGCCTTTATGTGCGAAATAAAGAGATAAAAAAGTGCCTTTATGTGTAAAAATGGATTGAATATAAGTGCCCTTTTGGTATAAAATGAGATTAACCGAAGTATGAAAGGAGACGGACAGGTATGGGAATCTATGTAAATCCGGGAAATGTTCCATTCAGAGACTCTCGTTTTTCCAGCACATATATTGATAAAAGCATGCTGATCTCGAAGGTAAATGCCGTATACAGGACGGAGAGAAAATTTATATGTGTCAGCCGTCCGCGCCGCTTTGGCAAATCAATGGCAGCGAATATGCTGACTGCCTATTACAGCTGCGGCTGTGATTCCGCAGAGCTGTTTGCAGGCTTAAAGATTGCGAAGGAAACCAGTTTTTCAACGCATCTAAACCAGCATGATGTGATCCGGATCGATGTGCAGCGTTTCATAGAATCAGAAAGCGAATTGGATTCATTTATCAGCAATATTGAAAAAAGCGTAGTATCAGAATTGCTGAAAGAGTTTTCGGAATGCGAAGGCTTCGATTCGGACAGCATATTAAAAACGGCTCTTGACCAGATCTTTATTCAGTCCGGAAAAGGATTTATCTTTATCATTGACGAATGGGACTGTGTATTCCGGATTGCCAGAAACCGGAAAGAAATGCAGAAGGAGTATCTGGATTTTATGCGGGGGCTGTTTAAAGGAGCGGATTACGCGGAGCTGGTCTATATGACCGGGATTCTGCCGATCAAGAAATATGGGGAGCATTCCGCCATCAATATCTTTGATGAATATTCCATGATCTCACCGAAGAATCTGGGGGAGTATTTCGGCTTTACGGAAGAGGAAGTACGCGCGGCATGTGAGCGGCGGGGGATGGATTATGCGGAGGTGGAAAGATGGTATGACGGATACCGTGTGGGAAAGCTCCACATCTACAATCCCAAATCTGTGGCGGATGCTCTGACGTGGGAGGAAATTCAGAGCTACTGGACGGGGACGGAGACCTACGAGGCTCTGAAAATATATATAGACCTGAATTTTGACGGACTGAAGGAGGCAATCCTGACAATGCTTGGGAATGGCCGCTGCGTGGTCGATCCGTCCACGTTCCAGAATGACATGACCGTATTCCGGACAAAGGATGATGTGCTGACACTGCTGATTCATCTTGGCTATCTGACCTATGACAAAGAAACGAGCGAGGTGTTTATCCCAAACCGGGAGATTGAGCAGGAGTTCATGCGGGCCGTAAAAGTCGGCGGCTGGGATGGGGTGATCCAGTCGCTGGACCGATCCAGGGAGCTGCTGGAGCGCACATGGGCCCTGGACGGAAATGCGGTGGCGGAAGGAATGTCCGTCATTCACAGCGAAACCTCTTCCATCCTGAAATACAATCATGAAAGCTCACTCACCAGTGCATTGCTTATGGCGTATTACAGCGCGAAGCTGTACTATGTAAATCCAATCATGGAGCTGCCCTCGGGGAAAGGCTTCGCGGATGTAGTTTATCTGCCCAGGCGGAATGTGGATCGCCCGGCATTAGTGGTAGAGTTGAAATGGGATCGGACAGCCGACGGCGCGATCCGCCAGATCAAAGAGAAGAAATATGCCTCCTGGATCGAGGGGTATACCGGAGATATCCTTTTGGTGGGGATCAATTATGATAAAGAAGAGAAGGTTCATGAGTGCGTGATTGAAAAGTATGTAAAGGCGGATTAAAAATGAACATGTTCGAAAAGCTGATTTCCTGAATCTTCATGCCGTAATATATGTGAACGATGTACCGTATCGCTACCATATATTGCGGTATTCTTTTTTTCTGTATCAATTTCTATACAGCTCTTAGGTGAACACTCTGCCGCGGACAAAAACCCGCCGTTTACGGACAAAATGGCAGAAACTCTGGATTTGCATTATCCTGTATATATGTTAGTTTTGTAATGGGATTTTTGATACCCTGTCAGTCTGCTGCAGGGGAAGTGCAAAGAGTTTTCGAGAATGCTCTTATCATTCAGGAGGTGCTTACAGAACATGAGATCATTTTGTGAAAAATACGGAAAAAACACACCGTTTCATGCAGTTGCAAAACAATTATTCGGAAGGAAGTATGAGCGGATTTCCCGCAGCCTGATGCTGTGCCTGATCCTGTTCCTTGCGGTTTACGCGTCGGAGCTTCGGGTACAGGTGTCCCCTGCGGTCCTGTATCTGACGGCGGCCGTATTTTCAGCGGGGATCATGTGGCGCACATTAAATTCTTCACAGAATGCGGAAATATTTATGGGGCTGTTCATGCTGCCTTTTGACGACAGAGAAATGATGATTTCGTATGCGGCGGCATTCGGCAGCTATACTCTGATCACGAAAACGGCTGTGGTTCTTGCGCTGTTTTTCGCGGCGGCGCAGTGGAGTGCGGCGGAGATCGGGGCGGCGGTTCTGCTGGCCTGTCTGGGATGCGTACTGTCAGCCGGATGGTATGCAGCGATACATTTATATAAGGAAGGCCGGGAATCCAATCCCTGGAAAGCATTCCATGGAAAAGTACCGGAACCGAAAGCAGGAGAACCCAGTCTCCGAAAAAGACTCGATGCCTATGTATTTTACCAGCCGTCCATATCGCATGGAAAAAAGAGACATATCGGGAGAAAAGGCTATATTCTCCGTTACCTCCTGCGGTATATCACATCGAATAAAAACTATCTGGTAAATACCGCCGGCCTCTGGCTGATCGCCGGTCTCCTTCCGCTGATGCTGGGGCAGTTTGACGGACTGAATACGCTGCCTATGGGCTTTGCGATCCTCTGCATGAATACTCCGATCTGTATCCTGCTGTCATGCGATCCGGATCTGGAGCAGGCAGTGCGTCTCCTGCCCGGACAGTCCGTCCGTTTCTGCGGAGCATACGGCCTGTTCATTGCCCTGGTAAATTTTACAGGAAGCAGTGTGTATCTGGTCAGCTGGCAGGTGATCCATGGGGGGATCGGAATTGCGGAAGTTCTGACAGCAGCGGGGTTTGCCGCAGCCAGCGCCGCTCTGTCGGTATTTCTGGAATGGAGATATCCCATCCGGGGCTGGAAGATCGAAAACGACCTGTGGCATCATCCGCGGAAATATATTGTACCAGTGGTGATGCTGCTGGCAGGGGCGGTTGCAGGGATGTAGATATGGAAGGCTCTTCTGTTAGTACAGCGTTGCATTAATTTTGAAGTAATAAGCGCTTGATGTGCATGTCAGGACAAGGCGGAGGAAGGAGGCGATGCCGGTAGCATCGTTGACTGACTCCAACGCAGTAATGGCATGGACAGCGAGTGATTATTACTCAATTATTAATGCAATGCTGTACTAGCGATCTCTCCAGGCAAAATGAAGGTAATCTATTGTTTTTTTTATTCTGAGAACGTATACTATAGTCAGTATAAGGAACTGTTAAAGAAAGGAAATCCGTAATATGCTGACTACAGTAGACGCATTTGTTTCTCATAATGGGGATAACTTATGGGATTTTGAAGTTATATCTGACATACCGTATGAGAATGTGAACCGTATCCATCCGCTGAAGCAAGGGGATGTTGCTCTGCTGATACAGGATGCCAAAAAAGACCCTCATATTACAGGCATGATTGTATTCGGGAGTGCAGTGCGCTTTGACTGCCATTCCATGAGCGACCTGGATGTTTTGATCGTGCGTGACGACCAACAGATTCGGATTGACGCATCCCTGTCAAATATTCAGAGTGAGCTTGACCTTATATTTCATTCCAAATTGGGAGAGCGTTTGAAAAAAGAGATTCAACGTACAGGCGTGGTCGTGTTCAGGAGGTGAGAGCATGTTCGATATCCGATTTTTTAAATCAGCGTATCATTGCTATGATGTTGCTGCAAATCTTTTGAAATTTTATGAGCAGGATGAGTTTGAGTGGAATTGTTATTACAGTATCTTGAAGAAGCAGCTATAAACCGTGAAAGCGAAGCTATGAATCAAGAGAACCTGAAACACATTGCGGCAGTGGAAGAGCAGACTGCATGTAGTATAAGGAAAGGAACTCCAAGTTATGAAAACTAAGGTGAAAGCCAGGGAACAAGCCATGAAGAGGCTATATGGATTATTGGAACTTCAAAAAGATCTGGAGCAAAGATTTGATTCGAATCAATATAATATATTTGTATTTGGCAGCTATATTACGGTGAACTACATTGAAGGAGTGAGTGATATAGATGTAGCAGTATATACGGAGGATTTTGATCTGTATAAGAAGATATCGCTTTATATTGAAGAGTATTTTGAAAAAAGGCAGATTAAAAGCGATATATTTTACATTGATATAAATATGGCAGCACCTGTTTATACTGCGCCGCTGAACTCTAAAGTACAGCTTACAGGATTTTATCCGCCTTGTTTGGAAGAATTTCGAAGGGCCTGTCAGAAAGTGCTGGATCAAACAACAGATTAAAAAAAGTCCGCGGCTGTTTCTTTTTTTATTGACATTCTGTCCGAGCTATATTAAACTTCTTTTTACAGACAGTGATCTGATATAGAGAAACCGTCTATTTTTATACTTCATACCTTTTGGAACGTTCACCGTTCAATCAGTATCCATTTATTCTATTATCTGGTTTTATCTTTCCTGGTATTCAGGGGAATTTTCAAAATTGTTATGGAGAAAAAGAAAACAATCGATTATTTTTAGTAAAACCGCATTGTCTGTCAATACTATTTTTGGTATAGTTATTATATATCAGATTTCTCTATACGGTTTTGCGGAAAGGAAAATCTATGAATCAAGAGAAACTGAAACACATTGCGGCAGTGGAAGAGCAAGCTGCGTCGGACTCTGCCATACAGCATGAGGATGCGGCTCTGAAAACAGCATTCCTCTATTTTGCAGAGGAATTGCTCCCTTATTTCGGAATCACGAAAAAGGTTGTGGGGGCCGCGGCAACTGACATGATGAAGCTGGAACTGGAAAAGTACCATGAAGATTTTAATTTTATCATGGAGGACGGATCCTGGACTCATTTTGAATTTCAAAGTCAGAACGGCGGACGCAGGGATCTGAAACGGTTCCGCGCCTATGAGGCAGTGACAAGCTACCAGCATAAGGTTGCCGTTACCACTTACGTGCTGTTTTCCGGAAATATCAAAAAGCCGATGACAGAATATACGGAAGGGGTCAACACATACCGGATTATTCCGATCACGATGAAAAGCCGCAATGCGGATCAATTGATCGCAGGGCTGCGGGAAAAACAGGAACGTGAGGAGGAACTCCGGAGAGAAGATCTGGCCCTTTTAACGCTGTGTCTGCTGATGGATGGAGAGATGTCCCTCAAGGACAGGGTGAGGGCTGCGTATCAGATTACGAGGGAAGCCGAGGCGGTTGACCGGGAAGTCATTGATAAGATTGAGACGATTTTGTATGTGATGGCAGACAAGTTTTTGGATGCATTAGAAATGGAAGAATTGATGGAGGTGGTCGGAATGACGCGACTTGGACAAAAGCTGGTAAATAAAGGCAGAGAAGAGGGAAGGCAAGAGGGAAGAGAAGAAGAAAGACTGGATCTTGCCGAAGGATTAATAGGGTTTCTGGAAGAAGAGGTTATTGCGGATAAAACAAAGCTTCCGCTCGAAACCATACTGAAATTAAAAGAGAGTAAACAGTCAGCGCCTGCATTATAAGCAGTTCAGGAAGTGGCTCCTGTACAGCTGGCAAGTGAGATCACATATGCGGGATATGTCCGTGAAAAGGGATATATTCCGCATTTTTATATCCTGTGATACGTCCGAATAGCCGCAATGGGATGCCACGGAGCATATTTTATCGGATGATGTGACACTTTTTCACATAAGATCTGTAACATTTTGCAATCTCAGCAGTTAATAAAGTGAAGGGGGTGAGAGACGTGGACTTTGACGGGATCTATCGTTCCTATTTCAGAGACGTTTTCCTGTATATGTGCAGCCTGTCGGCGAATGAAGACATCGCGGAGGAGATCACACAGGAAACATTTGTAAAAGCATTAAGATCGATCGATACATTTGACGGCTCAAAGGATATCCGTGCGTGGCTTTTTACGATAGCCAGGAACACATATTTCACCTATTGCAAGCGCCGTAAGATTTATGCGTATGAAGAAATGACAGAAGACGCCGCATCTGTTCAGACGGATTTTACGGAGCGGTTCGCGGACGAAGAAAGCGCCTTTTTCATTCACCGGTTTCTTCACAGCATGGAGGAACCGTATAAGGAGGTGTTTAATCTGCGGGTATTTGGAGAGCTGCCTTTTGAAAAGATCGGCGCGATCTTCGGAAAAAGCTCCGGCTGGGCGAGGGTTACGTATTATCGTGCAAAAAAACAGATCATAGAATATATGGAGGCGATGGAAAATGAAACAGATCAGCTGTAATGTCATAAAAGATATTCTCCCGCTTTATCTGGATGATGTGGTCAGCCAGGACACCAGGGAAATGGTGGAGGAACATCTGGAATCCTGCGATGCCTGCAGAAAGGAAGCAGACATTTTAAAAAGCAGTGTTGCACTGCCGGCAGATAGAAGCACGAAGCTCCTGGACGCAAGGATCCTGAAAAAACTGAAGAAACGGTTATTCAAGAGAAAAGCAGTCATAGCGATCCTCTCAGCCGCCGCGGCTGCCGCGGTGATATTCGGAGTGTACTGCATCCTGACTCTGCCCCAGATTTTCATTCCCTATGACAGCGCAAGGATCAGCATAGAGGAGACGGACGGAAAGCTCTATGCCAGCTACGAGGGAGACAACCTGGCCAACACCTTCGGCACGCATCCGTTTGACATGGAGATCGACGGGGAAGAAAAAAAGGCGGCTGTCATCTGCTATTATGAAACCCTTTGGTCGAAATATATCGCGCCTGTATTTTCAAGCCGTGATAACGTACATGGTGACAGACATACTTTTTGTCTGGGAGACCGGGACGAAATCGACAGGATCTATTACGGACCAGGTGATTTTCCCGACCGGTTTGTTTCTGATCCAGTGGATTATAATGGAAATGGGATTTTCGATTATGATGAGATGATGGGATATGATGGATATGATGAGATGTTCAGCGAGGCGGAGCTAATCTGGGAGAAATTTTGAGTAAGAGTGGTGAGGGCTGCGTATCAGATTACGAGGGAAGCCGAGGCAGTTGACCGGGAAGTCATTGATAAGATTGAGACGATATTGTATGTGATGGCAGACAAGTTTTTGGATGCATTAGAAATGGAAGAATTGATGGAGGTGGTCGGAATGACGCGACTTGGACAAAAGCTGGTAAATAAAGGCAGAGAAGAGGGAAGAGAAGAAGAAAGACTGGAGCTTGCCGAAGGATTAATAGGGTTTCTGGAAGAAGAGGTTATTGCGGATAAAACGAAGCTTCCGCTCGAAACCGTACTGAAATTAAAAGAGAGTAAACAGTCAGCGCCTGCGTTATAGGCAGCTCGGGAAGTGACTCCAGGGCACAGCTGGCAAGTGAGATCATATATGCGGGATGTGTCCGTGAAAAGGGAAATTTCCCGCATTTTCATAGGGGCTTTGGCCTGTTGAGTATGGCGGAGCCGATCTGGGAGAAATCTTGATTAAGAGTGGTGAAGGCAATCAGGGAGAATGCATATATATAGCGTAATATAAAAATAGAATAAACAGCTTCAACAGCCGCAGATTCAAAAAAGTCTGCGGCTTTTTTTCGGTTGTTTTCAGGAAAAACTGCATCTTACACATCTCAGAATACCGGATAATCAAAAGGTGTTTTTTTATTTTGGGAGCATAGTAAAATGTGAAATGTCAAATGGATTGCTGTAGTTGAAGGGTACCCAGCAACTTTTCTGCCGGATAGTGCGGGAGGATATGAAGCAGTCATTTGACTTCGATATAAATACAAAAGATTTACATAAATCTTAGATTAGATGTAAATCAAGGCAGGTGGGACAGACAGCGCCAGGAAATACAGCTGTCTGTCCTGAATCAGGAGGTGAGAAAAATGTCTGTAAACAACAGGAAATGGACAACTTTTACAGCAGCAATCAGTCTGGCATGTCTCTGCGTGTTTTTGCCAGCATGCTCTGCCAGCACAAAGCAAGATGCGGCAGCAGGAATGAGCAATCAGGAGGAATCAGGCAGTTCTGAAAAAGCGGGCAGCCAGGAACAACCAGATAACTCCAAAGAAGCAGGAAGCCAGGGAGAAGCCGGAAACTCTGCAAGCGCAGATGGCGCAGAGGAAAAATCAGAGAGTTTGCTGTCCAAAGCACAGAATCTGCTAGGGGCAGGAGGAAAATCGGAAAAGACAACAAGTGGAAGCGAGCTGCTGCAGGATAAGGTTCTTCAGTTGGGAGAGACAGAACCGCTTTGTTTTCCAACAAAAGATGATCCGGAAAGAATTGGGATCGAATGTACTGTAAACGCAGCAAAGCTATATAATACTCCGGAAGAGGCCGGACTGGATAAGGCAGAGGTGCTGATGGAAGGGGATCTTCTCTATGATATTGAGACGAGAATGCCTGCATTGCCGGTAGATACTTCGAAATTAAGCTTTTTGTTATGCGATGTCAGTATAAAAAATATCAATCTGGATCTGGGAGAACTAAATATAACTGAACTTCAAGTGGCGGGCCTTATGCCGGACGGGAAGGAATTGAAAAGCACGGGTCTGCCGGCATATTTTTCTGAGGCTGCAGACGAGATGGACGGCCCCAAATATTATCATTTAGATATACCGGCAGGTCAAAGCGCGGACGTAAAGATAGGCTGGTGGATAGACCTGGAACAATACAGGAAAGAGAACCTGTATGTGACATACAATCTCGGAGCCGTCATATATATACAGCGTTTCTGGAAGCTGGACTTATAAGAAGGAGCAAAAAGATGTTAAAGAGAATGACAGGAATCGAACTTCGCAAAGCTTTGAAGAACAAACTGCTTTATATTACAATCCTGCTTGGCTGTTCCATCACCATGCTCAGCTTTGCGAACAGTATAGCCATTTATCAGAATGAACTGTTGATGCAGGAAAGTTCAGGCCCGAATCCGATGCAGGCAGGTACGCACTTATTTAATAAGTGGATCGGGGGAGAAGCATTTTCACTGGGAACCTCCATTTACTTTTTTGTTCTCCCGCTGCTGGCGGCAATTCCCTACGGCTGGTCCTACTGTGAGGAAAAACAGTGCGGTTATGTCAGGATGGCGGCGTCGCGCGGCGGCAAGACCTGCTATTATCTGTCAAAATACATTGCTGTTTTTCTATCCGGCGGGCTTGGGGCGGTCATTCCGCTGCTCTTTAATTTCCTGCTGACGTCGCTGTTTATTCCGGCGACTCTGCCAACGCCTGTATACTGTACCAGCAACGGAGTATTTTTTCCTTCGCCGATGTCCTCACTTTATTATACAATGCCGGTGCTGTATGTGCTGCTGTATCTTTGCGTGGACTTCGTGTTCTGCGGGCTGATCGCGTGTATCAGCTACTGTGCGGCAGGCCTGGTCAGGCACCGTGCCGTTGCCGTGATCCTGCCGATGTTTTTGCTGTTGTCGTTCCACTATTCCCGGCAGTTCATCTACACCTCGGGTGCGATAAGATATAAAGAAATATCCCCGTTGTATTTTCTGCGTCCGGTAGAGGTGGCATATACGGCTTCCTGGGCAGTGATCCTGGCGGAGGCGGCAGTTCTGTTTATCGCGACAATGTTTGTGAGTATGGTATGGGAGCGGAAGCATGAGATTTATTAAAGATTTGGTATTTGATATCAGACAGGGAATCCTGAGAAGCGGGACGTTGCTGCTTGTGCCGACGGTGATCGCGGCAGTAACATTTTTCGACTTTTATGCAAAGGCGCGGCGGTACCTGGAACAGGGGATGATACAAAGCACGGTGGATTATGGAGACTATTGGTTTTACCTGTACGGGGGGATGTGCGAATACATACCCTCTCCCGACAACCCATTCCAGTTTCCGGCTGTCTGGATCCTGGTATTTTTAGTCCTTCCGTTTGTCCTGCTGAATTATCCGTTCCGGGATATGTACGGAGTAGGGCAGCAGATATTGGTCCGTTCCGGGCAGAGATCCCTGTGGTGGCTGTCAAAATGCTGCTGGAATTTTTGCGGGACTGTCCTGTATCACCTGATCATACAGGCGGCAGGGCTTGTGCTATCCCTTGTTTTTAAGGTGGAGATATCAAACCGGATTCATATGGACTTTATCAACCTGGTATTCAATATCAGGTATCAGGAGGTCTGGCATCCTTCTTCGCTCCCGCTCGCGGCATTACTGCTGCCGATGCTGGTCTCCGCGGCCATCAATATGCTGCAGATGACGTTGTCCCTGTTTATCAGGCCGATGTTCGGCTTTTTCGCCGTGGCGGTTCTGCTGTTGGCGTCAGCCTACCTGCTGTCCCCGCTTCTGATCGGCAATTATGCCATGGCATTCCGGTATGACTGGATGCTCAAGGCGGGGGTTTCGATGGGAGCGGGAATGAGGATAGCGGCAATCCTGCTGTTTCTGGCCGTCTTATCAGGACTGGTGAGATTCCGACTGTACGACATATTGGAAAATGAATGACGATTCAGCGTTGTAAGGCGTAACTACAAAGCAGAAAGCAGAAGCGGCTGGAGCCTGCTATGCTGAATTACTGTGAAATAGGATAGGAAGGAGACAGATATGGTTCAAATAGAAGTTGATCATGTTACGAAGCGTATCCGCAAAAATACGGTTCTGCAGGATGTCACTGCAGTGATGCACGAGGGAAAGATCTATGGACTGCAGGGGGTGAACGGCTCGGGAAAGACCATGCTGATGCGTGCCATCATTGGTCTGATCCGTCCTTCGGAGGGGCAGGTGTCGATCAATGGCCGGGTATTGGGCAAGGACATCGAATTTCCGGAAAGCATCGGCTTTCTGCTGGAAAATCCGGCATTTTTGGGGCGCTATTCAGGCTTTGACAACTTGAACATGCTGGCAGGCATCCGGAGGCTGGCCACGCCTGAGCAGATCCGGGAGAGCATCTGGGCGGTAGGGCTGGATCCGTCGGATGGGAAGAAGTACAGAAAATATTCGCTCGGAATGAAGCAGCGTCTCGGCATTGCCGCGGCGATCATGGAAGCGCCCGACATCGTGATCCTGGATGAACCGACCAATGCCCTTGACGAAGCTGGGGTCGGCCTGGTGAAGGGGATTCTTACAGAGCAGAAACAGAGGGGCGCGCTTGTGATCGTGTCCTGCCATGATATCGGGATTCTGAAAGAGCTGTCGGATGAGATATTCAGGATGGATGCGGGCAGGGTCGTGGAACACCTGTGCCTGGGCAGCGCACAGTGAGACGGAGAAAGGAGAGGCAGATATGCGGAAAAAAAGAATTGCGGCTGTTGTGATCATGCTTTGCCTGATCGGGCTGTATGGAGCCAGAGTCTATGCGGTCAATGCGGATATCAGCACCCCGGGCCGCCGGGTATTCGAGAAGGGGGAGACGGTTCCGTATGGAACAGACTATAATATCTCCGAGGGCGATTCCTGCGAGGGCTACACCGTGCAGGCATTGGATTCCAGGATCCTGCCCGCGGAGGAGTTCTGTAGAGAATATGACGTGAAGAATATGGGAATTGCGGATGCTTTTTATATGGTAAAGCTGTCTGTAAAAAATGAAAGCAATCAACATGTCGGGGAACAGGGCGTGCCGCTGGGGATCTCCATGCTGGTCGGAACGAATTACTCTATCATACCATCACCGGCCCTGTTCCAGGCGGTGAATCCGGATATACCGGCAATGTCATTTTCCCTGCAGACCGGGACAGAGAAGGAGGTATGGCTTGTATTTCAGCTGATCTCCGGAAGCACGCCGGATGCGGAATATCTGGAAGAACATCCGCCCATGCTGCAGATCACGCAGTATCCGAATCAAAAATTGCTCCAGTTGTCCTGACGCATCAGGGAGAAAATATGCATTTTATATTCAGGCTGTTCAGCGTAGAGGAACATACAAGATTGTAGAAAATGAAAAATGTGATATACTAAGATATACCCACTGGGCCCCCTGTGGCAGCCAATCGGTTGTTTTACAGGGTAGAATAACGAGGAAAGAGGTTTCGGGATGATTAAGATAGCCGTGTGTGACGATGAGCAGCATTTTGTAACACAGATCAAAAATATTCTGGAGGAATATGGTAAAACAAATCAGACAGAGATCAGCGTCAGTGAGTTTCATGACGGTGTCATGCTTTTGGATCGGTATGACTGCAGCTATGACATCATCTTTTTGGATATCAAAATGCCCCATATCGACGGCGTGAAGGTGGCGGAGAAAATACGCGTCCGAGATCCCAATGTGACGATTATTTTCCTGACCTCTCTTTTTCAGCGGGCCGTGGACGGCTATCGGGTCCGCGCGTCCAATTTTTTGGTCAAACCGGTCTCCAAAAAGAAGCTTACACAGGAGATTGACCGCTGGATAGAGACGAACAGGGAAAAGAAGCAGGAATGCCTGCTCGTAGAGAACATGACAGGACGGTTTATGATTCCAATCTCCTCATTGAGATACATCGAGACGGCTGATCGAAACCTGCTGCTGCATTCGGAGGAAAAAAAGATTGTCTGCTATAAAAAACTGAAGGAGCTGAAGGAACGGCTGGAACCGTATGGTTTTGGGCAGAGCCACAAGAGTTATCTGGTGAATTTTTCATATATTGATACCATCAGCGGCAATGCGATCATTTTGATTACGAAAGAGGAGATTCCACTGAGCCGGGCAATGAAAAAAGAGTTTATGGCACACCTTGCCAGATATATGGGAGGGAAGCTATGAATGTGGTTCTGGATATTGTGTTTACCTTGATTGAAGGCTGCTGTTTGCTGTATCTGGTAAAAAATGAACAGATTAAACAAAAGAGACAAGTGCTTTTTGCGATTTCCTATATCGTGACTACTTTTGGGCTCACACAGATGTTTACGCTTTCTGAGTTGGGAATCAAGATGGTGTTTACCTGTGGGAGTGTAGCTCTATTTTATTTTTTTTATTCTTGGGTTGTCCATGAAAAAGTCAGTTTTCTATATGATAATTGGTATATTTTTACTTTTAGCCAGCGAGTTTCTCGTTACTAATATAGGATTGCTGTTTCAAATAAATCCAGGATTAAAAGAGGATGCGTCAATCTCTACCGTACACATAATTATAAGCAAAATAATATATATCGCACTTTTGGCCATAGTGCAAAAAATAATTTCGGATGTAAACAGGGAAAGGTTTGATATAAAAGTATTGTTTTTCTTTGTATGTTCTAATATTGGTTATGTGATTGTAGGAATATCTATTTATGCTAATATCCTTTATACGGAGGGGGAAACGTATAGTAATATGCTGTTGATTTGCTCAGCAGTTATGCTGTTCACATTTATTATTAATGTATTCTTTTCCAATAAATATTCAAAAGTAGAAAATGAGATGCAACAACAGAGGATGGCAATTTATAAATTAGAAACGCAGACGCGATATTATGAAGAAAAAATGAGGGATGAAGAGCGGATTAAAGAAATCTACCATGATATGAAAAACCATTTACTGTTATTGGAAGAAGAGTGGGGGGAGAAAAACAGTACAGGGATTAAAAATCTGAGGAAAGAAATAGCACAATATGAAAATTATTATAGAACCGGAAATAAGTTTGTGGATATTATTTTAAAGGACAAGTTTGCAAAAGCTGCGGAATATGGCATCCATATAGAAGATAGTGTAGAACTGATTGATATTGATTTTATTGAACCGTTGGATCTCAGCACTGTTTTTGGCAATTTGTTGGATAATTCTATAGAAGCCTGCAGATCAATTGAAGAACCGGAAAAAAGGCAGATTTTTATTTCGTCAAAACGGGAGAATAATATTCTGATCATCAGCATCAAAAATAATAAAGTAAATGGAAATTCAAAAAATGTCCCTAAAAAAGTGATTCACGGATATGGACTGGCTAATGTAAGAGCGGCAGTCCACAAATACGGAGGAGGTATTGATATCATGGAAGGGGAACAGGAATTTGCTGTCAATATCGTAATGCCGATTAAGAATGGAGAGGCGTTCGCATGAAAAAATCTATACTGAATATTTTAAGTAATATCGCATTGTGGACGGCGGTTATTTCTCTGGCACAATGCAGTGGATTGAGCGGACATCAGCCGGAACTGACAGATTCCCTAAAAAAGCAAATGGAACAATTAAAAGGTAAAACATGTGCAGAGCTATAAAATAGACATGAAGGAATCCTAACTGCCTGTCTTGCTGACGAAATCTATTGTATACAATCTGATCCAGCGCATTGGAAGCCAGCGCAGGCATGCATCGAAGATTGAGGCGGAAGCATTGGTGGAAATGCCGTACATAAAATATCTGCTGGATGTTTTTCGAAGCAATCCGGAGTTTTTTACAGTATTCAAAATCCCGCCAGAGGTCTGCTTAGACGCAGAAGTGATATACCGCCTTTTTGCAGATCAATTTCTAATGCTGAGAATGGATGGTGACAAGTGCTTTGAACAGGTGAAAATGCTGAAACAGGATGCCGGGATACGGTATTTTTTTCAATGTTCTGCAAACTTTTATCAAGTTTGCCATAGCAATCCGGAGGCTTTAGATCTGAGCAGCTTTGCATAGGACAGTTTTTTTGTATTATTTAACAAACACCGATGGATCAATCTAAAAGATCCGGATAACGAGACAGAGAAATCTGTGCTTGTTATCCGGATTTTTTGGATTGGCCGGAAGAGTACATTATTATGGCCTTTGTCCATTTTACAATGCATACGCAAAAAAAATGAGTACTTTATAAAATATTACACTATTTTTTTGAGCAGATTCTTTTATAATAATTGTAACTGTTTAGAATGGCAGACGCCCCGCCCCGTCTGCCGCGCAGACCAGAAAACCACCACTCACACAGGAGGCGCACCGCTATGAAGATCAGAAACAAGATCCTGCTCACTCTGCTGACGGTCCTTTTGTTCACCGGGATCGTGCTCACGACCATCTGGTATGGGACAAGCAGGAGCCTGATGAATACATATCTGAAAAACATGTCCGAGAGTACGATGCTGGACGCGTACCACGCATTCGAATACATCCTGACCGACACCTCGTACATGGCGACCCTGATCGCCACCAATGAAAAAAATATCATCGCTCCGGTCAGCAGTCTGCGGCCCAGCGTGCTGGAGCCGGGCGGGCAGTGGAACCAGGGATATCTGGATAACCGGCGCGTGATCCTGGATTATATCAAGAGCATGAACGGATACAAATATTACATATCCGGGATTGCGGTGGCCTCCAACGAGGACTGCATTTTTTCCACCAGCCATATCATACAGGAAAAGGCAAAGCTGTACGAGGAGATTCAGAAGCTGGACCAGAAGCGGCTGGAAACCTCCATGGTGATGATGGAGCCGGTTCATCTGGAGGGGCTGAAATCCACGGTTTCCAGTGATTATGTGGTTCCCGCCGTGCGGGGGATCGTGGATTCCCGGGGCAATCTATCCGGCTATGTGATCCTGTATTTTGACTACGGCGTGATCGATCAGATGTTTTCCGCCAAC
Organism: uncultured Lachnospiraceae bacterium; assembly: GCA_949893755.1. Lineage (GTDB taxonomy): Bacteria > Bacillota > Clostridia > Lachnospirales > Lachnospiraceae > Schaedlerella. The sequence continues at coordinate 57,191 of CATLCV010000006.1, forward strand.
CTGCCGGAGGGCAGCTATTTTCAGGTGGTCAATGAGCAGAACTCCCTCATTTTTTCCAACTGCGGGGATGACATGTCCATTTTCGAAAATAAGCCTGCCGGTTATGAATACAATACCTTCCGGGCCGGGAATGTGGGCTGGAATTTCCACATGGCGATCCCGTCTCATTTTTATATTGCGGGGATCCAGCGCACGGTACTGCTGACCGGCGGGGTGATCGCGGTCATTATCCTGCTGGCAGGGATTGTATCAGTGATCGTGGTCTCACGGGTGACGACAGAGATTACCCTATTAAGCGAACGGATGAACCAGGTTTCGGCTGGAAATCTGGATGCCAGATACGATGGGAAGAGCCGGGATGAGATCGGCCGGATGGGACACACCTTCAACCACATGGTGGTGCGGATCCAGGAGCTGATGGAGAAGATCGCCCAGGAAGAAAAGGAAAAACGGCTGAGTGAGATCGCGTTTCTGCAGGCTCAGATCAACCCCCATTTCATTTCCAATGTGCTGAATAACGCGGCATGGATGGCAAAGATCCGTCATGCGGAAAACCTGGTGCTGCTTTTAAATTCCCTGAACGCGCTCCTGCAGAACGCCATGCACGCGGAGGAGGATCTGATCCGGCTGTCGGATGAATTGAAGTATGTGGACAACTATCTGACGATCATGGAATACAGCGGAAGCTACGACTTTTCCGTGGAAAAGGCGGTAGATGAGGATACGAAAAAACTGTATATCCCGCGCTTTATCCTGCAGCCCATCGTGGAAAACGCGATTTACCACGGGCTCCCCGATGACCTTTCCAGGCAGGGGCAGATCCGGATCTCAGCCAGACGGGTTTCGGAAGGTCTGGAGATTGCCGTGGAGGACAATGGCTCAGGGATTACGGAGCAGGAGATCGAACAGATGATGAAGGGACAGGCAAAGGGGCGCGGTTCCTTTAACGGGATCGGCGTTGTGAATGTAAATGAACGGATCCGGCTGTATTTCGGGCAGGAGTACGGGCTGCATTATGAAAGCGAGCCGGGGCATTATACGAGGTGCGTCTTCCGGCTGCCTGTTGTGGAAACGGTATAAGGAAGAGTATGGAAAAGCGGCGGCTGCGCGGAAGCATGAGGTTACCGCCGGACAGGAGCCGCCTGCCCCGGATCATGTGTAAAACAGAAAATGAGGAGTTATTGATATGGAAAAGATAAAACTGGCACTGGTGGATGACGAGCTGACCAGCCGCAATGCGGTCAAAAAATTCCTGGAGGGAAATGATACCTACGAAGTGGCTGCGGATTTTCAAAATGGGAAAACGGCCCTGGAATGGCTGCGGAAAAACAGCATTGATATCCTGCTGTGCGATATGCAGATGCCGGAAATGGACGGGGTGGAGCTGATGCGGCTGGTCCATATCATTGATGAATACCTTCCGGTGATCGCCATCAGCGGCTTTGATGATTTTAATTATGTGCGGGGCAGCCTGATCAATGGGGCGGCCAATTATCTGCTGAAGCACGAGATCACGCGGGAGAAGCTTCTGTATGTCCTGGATCAGGTGCGGGAGCGCTATCGGATCATCCCGGCGGGCAGGGAAATGCGGAGCCAGCGGGGATACTGCATGTACGACAGGGCGGAATTCCGGGAGGAAAATCTGCGGAGGCTGTGTGAGGAGGGGAAGATCCATTTCCACTGCCACAATGTGATCCCCATTGCCATCGGGCCGGATTACAAATTTCCGGAGGGCGTGAGCATCGCCGAATACAAGCAGGACATCAGCAAGGCGGTGATCGACATGCTGAACCAGATGCTGGGAGGGGAGTACGAGTATGTGATCTATGTATCCAGACGGCAGCATTTATTTCTGCTGATCTCATTTCCCGGGGAGCGGAGCACGCTGTTCATGCTGAATACCATGACCAACCTGGCGGGACGGCTGCAGCGGCAGATCCTCCGCATGCTGGACATCACCGTTACCCTGGCAACCGGGGAAATCCATCGGGACATCCGGCAGGCATTGGAGGAAGCGGAGCATCTGGAAGGGCTTCTGCAGGATAAATTATATCTCGGGGGCAGCCGGATCATATCCGCGGCCGTGGCAAAGCGGCTGGAATACAGCAGAGAAGAGATCCCGGAGAGCCTTTGGGAGCAGTTCCGGTTTGAACTGGAGCATCAGATGGAAGGGAGCGGGGATACGCTCTGCGAGCTGCTGGACGTGATGGAAAAGGAACGTTTTCAATACGAAAAAATGCTCTGGACCTGTAAGGAGATCGTGATGCTGCTAAAAAAATACGGCTTTGCGGAGGAAGGGGATGCCGGACGCATGCTGGAGGGCATGAAGGAATATGAGGAATACAGCCATCTGCGGACCGAGATCACGGAGCTGTTCCGCAGGCAGATGTATCAGTCCCGGAAGAAGCGGGGAGAAAAATATTCGCCCCAGATCGAGCAGGCCGTGGCCTACATCCATAAGAATTTTACGGAGGATATCTCCCTGGAACAATGCGCGGAGGTCACGGGAGTGAGCTACACCTATCTGAGCCGTGAATTTAAGAAGGAGACCGGCATGCGCTTCGTGGAATTTCTGAACCGCCAGCGGGTGAACCGGGCAAAAAGCCTTCTGGTGCGCAAGGATATTTCTGTGAAAAAGGCGGCGGAGCTGTCCGGCTTCCGGAATTATAATTACTTTTTCAAGGTATTCAAGGAGGTGGAAGGAGTCACGCCCAGCGAATTTTTGTCATAAGGAACTGTGCAAAAAAACAGAGTATTTCGAAAAAATTTATTATCTTTTTTCGCCCAAAATCCTCTTATAATGAAAGGCACATAGGAGGTATGACTATTATGAAAAAATTGGGTAAAAAAAATGACTGGGCGGCGTATCTGTATATTCTGCCCCTGCTGCTTTTGTCCTTTGTGCTGGTCTATTACTGCATCATCAATACGGTGATGGTCAGCTTTACGGACTGGGACGGGATGTCCGGCACCTACAATATCATTGGCTTTCGGAATTACGCAAAAATGCTGACGGATCAGGTGTTCTGGAAATCTGTGACCAACAATATCATTTTCTTCGTCGGGACGGTGTTCATCCAGGCTGGGCTGGGATTTCTCCTGGCGGTCCTGCTGAAAATGAAGCTGCCGGGCTCCAACCTGTTTAAGGCAGTCTATTTCATGCCGATCGCCATGGCGACCTCTATCATCACGGCGGTGTTCAAGATCATCATGGACCCAACCAACGGAGCGCTGAACCAGTTCCTGCGTGCCATCCATCTGGACGGACTGGCGATGAGCTGGCTGGGAGATCCGAAGATCGCGCTGTTTTCCGTGATCGTGGTCAATATCTTCCAGTGGATGGGATTTTCCATGATCACCTATTATGCCGGGCTGATGAGCCTTCCGGAGGATGTGTACGAGGCGGCCAAGATCGACGGGGCAGGCTTCTGGCGCACCCTGGTGTCGGTGACATTTCCCATGGTAAAAGGAACCACCAACGTGCTGATCGTCCTGGGGATTGTGGGCTCCTTAAAGACCTTTGACCTGGTAAAGCTTTTGACAGCCGGAGGGCCGGGAAGGACCACCACGGTCATGAATACGTACCTGTATGAAAAAGCCTTCAATGATTTTAACGCAGGCGGGGCCGCGTCGATCGGCGTGGCGATCCTGGTCATTGCCATGATCATGTCATTTCTGCAGATCAAGCTGGGGAAGGAGGACTAGAGGATGAAAAAGAATAAGATAAAAACCATCGTACCCACTTATGCAGTGCTGATCTTCTTCGCGCTGATCTGGGTGCTCCCGCTCGCGGTAGCGGTGATAAAATCATTTACCATCAATGGGTTCGGCAACTATGGATATGTGCTGAGCTATGAAAAGATCAACTATTTCCGGGTTATTTTTAACAGTATGTTTATCTCCGTTATATCAGCGCTTACGGTGACACTGATCACCACCCTGGCGGCATTTGCATTTTCCAAAATGAAGTTTCGGGGGAGCAGGCTGATCTACGGAATGATCCTGGCCTGCCTTGCGGTTCCGGTGGCTGCGGTGACCAGCCCGCTGTTCGCCACGATCAAGAACCTGGGGCTTCTGGACAAGCATTTTGGGGTGATCCTTCCGCTGGTGGCGTTCAACGCGCCCATGATGCTTTTGATGCTGAAAAATTACTTTGACACCATTCCCGATGAACTGCTGGAAAGCGCAAGGATCGACGGCGCGGGAACCTTTCGGATCTGGTATGAATTCATGCTTCCCTTAAGCGTTCCCATGATCGCGAATGTACTGGTCTTGACCTTCATCTATTCCTGGAATGATTATCTCGTGCCCCTTCTGGTGATGCGCAGCGAAAAGAACTATCCGGTGACCCTGGCGGCCCAGTTCTTTATGTCCAGCACCTACCAGAGCCCGGTGGACGTGGCAAGGATCTACGCGGTCATGATTCTGCTGGCGCTGCCCTCGATCCTGGTCTATCTGTTCAGCCAGAAGTTCCTGGTGGCAGGCGTTACGGCCGGTTCCGTGAAGGGGTGATGGGATATGGAACAGAAAAGTTATCAGAATCCGGCAGGATTTTCGGACGGCAGGCGGCATACGAATCCGGATCCTCATGTGCTGAGATGGTGCGGGACATATTACTGTTATGCCACCGATGCGGCGGGGGTGAAGGTGAGCGTGTCGGAAGACCTGGTGTTCTGGGAGGACCGGGGCTATGCGATCCGGGAGGAGGAATTTCACGATTATTGGGCTCCGGCGGTCATCTATCTGAACGGAAGCTTTTATATGTATTATTCCAATGTTCCGGCAGGTGAGGAGGACTGCCATGAAGAGTGCCTGAAGCTGGCGGTGTCCAGGAATCCGGAGGGGCCCTTCCAGTGGAAAAAAACATTTTTTGACAAGTTTTCCATTGACGCGCACCCGATCCTGTGGAAGGGGAGGCTGTATCTCTTTTATTCCGTGAATGACTGGATGGGAACGGAGGAAAGCGTTGCCGGAACCTGCATTCTGGCGGATGAAATGAAGTCCCCCTGGGAATTGGCGGGCAATCCGAAGCCGGTCGTGCTTCCGGGGATTCTCCAGGAGATCTATGCAAAAAACAGGTTCGGAGACGGCAGGGACTGGTATACCATTGAAGGCGCGGCTCCCGTTGTCAGGGGGAACCGCTTCTGGCTGCTGTATTCGGCCAATGCATATGTGAATGTGGATTACTACATCGGAACGGCTGTGGCACGGTGTCGGGATTCGCTTCTGGATATGGTCTGGAAAAAGTTTCCCAACGATTACACCTGGCATCCGCTTCTCAGCAGAAACGAGGCCGTGGAGGGGACGGGCCATAATACGGTCGTGAAAGCGCCGAATATGGCGGACGAGTGGATCGTATATCACGGGAGAAACGCGGAGGAAGAACTGGATCCGGAGCGGGAACAACGGGAAATGCGTATCGATCCGCTGTATTTTAACGGCGATGAGCTGCTCTGCTTCGGCCCCACGTCCGACCCGCAGGAAGCACCCGCCATGCCGGAGATCC
>CATLCV010000007.1 GCA_949893755.1 uncultured Lachnospiraceae bacterium
CTATTTCATGTGTCTGCAGGCTCGGGTATCCCGGATCATTCGACAGAAGTTTTAACGCCTTTCCCCATTTTTTATAAAGCAGCTCTTCTTTTTTCCTGATCGTCCCTGAGCGGTATTTCTTCTGCAAATCCGTCCATAGCCGCTGCATTTCCGGGATCCCCATTCGTATATTAAAATTCATTCGTCTCCCTTCCTTAGCAAGAGTGAAACTGTCAAAAATCTGAAAGATCTGCTATTGGTGAGGCATTTCCCTTTTTAAAATTGCGGATTGCTTCATCCATATCTGACAATGTTTTTGCTGAAATAGTTTCCGGTATGGTCAGTTCACGGGGTTCCAGTACAATACAGCCATTTCCATATTCCTTTACATTGTAATACTGATATGCCGCGCCTCGTAAGGTTACTCTTTTCTTATTGTCAAGATGAACTATATAATTCTTTAATGCTTCCATGCCAACACTCCTCGTATAGAATATTATTTCCTCTTACAGAAAAGTGGGATTTCCCACTTTTTTTAATATTATACTTTGCTTTGCTGACTCTGTCAATGATGTTGAAAGCCAGATAAGTCTACCACATAATATCATATGATGCGCACAGCCACACAACGAAGTATTCCGCTTTTCTGCTGCGGCCGGCATGATACTTACGACAGGTTTCATCGGCCGTAAGTATTATTTTATTGCAGCAAAAACACCGAAAACGTAGTCCCTTCCCCCACCTCCGACTTCACGCTGATATACCCCTTCTGCCGGGTAATGATCCCCCGCGCCAGGTACAGCCCCAGGCCGACGCCTTCCTCCTCCGACACCTCCTGGGCCCGGTAAAACCGCTGAAACACGTCGTTATAATGGGCGGCTGCGATCCCGATCCCGGTATCCGTGATGTCGATCCGGGTGTAGAACTGCCAGGGCCGCACACGGATGGAAATGCTCCCGCCCTCCGGTGTATATTTTACCGCGTTATCCAGAATATTTTCCAATGCCTCCGCAGTCCACCTGGTATCATGCTTCACCGCCGCATGGCTGTCACACTCCACATCGATGCGGATCTGTTTTTGATCTGCCTTCGCCCAGATGCTGTTCACCGCACGGGCGATCGTATTGTACAGGCTGTTTTCCTCCATATGCAGGGTAAATGTGCCCGTTTCCAGGCGTGACATTTTGATCAGGGACTGCATCAGAAAGTCCAGCTTGTTGATCTGCGCCGTCATCGTATCCAGAAATTCCGTCCGCTTTTCCTTTGTCAGCGAATGCTGCTGCAGAATATTGGTAAACATCCGGATATTGGCAATAGGCGTTTTTACCTGATGGGAAATGTCGCTGACCAGCTCCTGGATCGTCTGCTTGTCCTGCTCGCTCTGCCGGCGGCCCTCCTGCATCCTGTCATAATACTGCAGGAGCTTGCCCTGTACCTTCGATACCTGGGAATCCTCGTAGGGCTGGTAATTCTCCGGATCACATCCGTTCATGAGATCGTCCACAGTATCGCAGATATCATTTGCAAAATCGGTCTGCTCCTTTTTCTGCCGCCGGCTCCACAGAAATGCCAGAAGGAAGATCAGGACGCCGGATATCAGCACAAGAAGCCGGATCCCGCCGGATGGAAGGTACTCCCACAAGACTCCGCAGAGGATCAGCGCGAGCGCCGCGAGTATCACTATATATTTTTCTGGCATAGTTTTGAATCTATCCATATCTGTTCACAACCCTCATCTTATCAGATGTTATCCTTCTAAATCCCGTACATGCATATACATGGACAGGCTAAGGAACTGTATGGAAATAACTTATACATCTTGCTTGTCTATTTTTCCGATTGCACAGGTCAAAAAGCCTCGACGTAGCCCACTACGCCTGCGTTTTTTGACCTGCACACTCGAAAAAATATCCTGCGCAATCTGTACAAGCTATTTTCCTACAGTTCCTAATTCTGAACCGGCAGATCCGTACATCTGTCTTTCACTTCCCCGCCCCCGTCCAGATATATCCCATCCCTCTCACAGTCCGGATATAGGTATGCCCCTCTTCCTCGATCTTCGCCCGCAACCGGTTCATGGTCACAGTCAGCGTATGGTCGTCGATAAAATTTTCATCGCAGTCCCACAGCTTTTCCAGCAGGAGCTGCCGCGTCACCAGATTTCCCGCATTGGCAGTCAAAACCCGCAGCAGCTTGTATTCATTCGGGGTGATACTCAGCTTTTCCCCGCTCCGGACTGCCGTCAGCGCCTGAAAATCCAGCCGCAGAAATCCATCGTCATAACCGTCCATTGCGGCCTTCGCACCGGAATTTCCCCGGCGCAGCGCAACCTCCGCCCGCCGCTTCAAGATCTGGGTATGGAATGGCTTGGTGATGTAATCGTCCGCTCCAAGGTCAAAGCCGTTCAGTATATCCTCCTCCAGGTCATTCGCCGTCAAAAAGATGACCGGCAGCTCCGGCCTGGCCGCCTTGATCTCCCTGCAGAGGTCAGATCCGTTTCCGTCCGGAAGGTTCACATCCAGGATCACAAGATCAAAATGTTCATTCTCCAAAAAATACCGCGCCTTCTGACATCCGTAAGCCGCCACGGTCAGATAACCGCTCGTATCCAGTTCAAAGCACAGGCCCGCGCTCAGGGCCAGGTCGTCCTCAACGACTAATATCTTCTTCGCATTCATCCTTGTTCTCTCCGCACAGTATCATGTGATGCTCACAGCTGCATAAGGAACCGACAGCCTCATAATTGTGTCTCTGCCCGCATTCACAAAACAACAGAGCATACAAAAAAATACCACCTGTACGGTTGGATGCTCTAAAGAGCCTCCAACCGACTCATCCAGGTGGAAAAAATATGCTCTTTTTAAATCAATCGTTCAAAAATGGGGATCGTACCTTCCGCTTATGGAGCAAACACGATGTTGTATCTGCTCAGCAACTCCCTCGCCTGGGCAAGCTCTGCTTCCTTCCGGGCAAGTTCTTCATCCTTTTTTGCAAGCGCTGCGTCTTTCTCCGCAATAACAGCATCTTTTTCCGCAACGGCAGCATCCTTTTCCGCCCGCATAATATCTATTCCCTTTTGAATCCCACGGTTTTCAACCTGATCTAATATTTCACACATATTTGGTCCACCTCCTGTAGTTTTTACCTTCTGAGCTTCTAAAAATCTCTCATCCCCGGTCATGACTGACATAAATTTCAGCACCGCGTCTACATGCTTTATCGTCCTTCTGCTGGGAATATAACTCTTGTTCTTCCGCTTCTGTACAAAATAGTCTGCCACAATCCGAAAATCGCTCCTGAACAGCTTTACCTGATCCTCTGTCAAATATGCGATTTCAAATACATGTATCTTATAGTCATTCACATATTCTTCTAATCCCGCGGGGATACTGACCATTTCCTTTATTGACCTAGGTCCGCTCCAATGAGGTTCCCCGAAGTACAGGACGATACTCAGAACCGGGCAGCGGCCTTTTGATTTCTTATCAAGCAGCTGCGATCGGTAAGCCGCGCCGTCATACCCGATAACCCGAAAAGGCATATCGTTATCTGTATCCGTCTGATTCTCCAGTCCTAAAATGGCAATCTTGACCTTGCCTTCGGTCCAATATTTCGCGTTGTCTCGTTCTTCCTCATGCAGATTCCCTTTATCTGCCTTATACTGGGATCTGACCTTTAAAGATCTCAGCTGACTGGACTTAACCGTCCGTTTCCCGTCAAACACTAACCCGTTCACGATGTCAGAGAACACATCGTTATAATCCTCTAAATTTTTTTCTACGATATCTTTTTGTCCCATCCATTCTCCTCTTTGGTCTCTCTTATATTATAGTTCTTCGGCTGCCGGAATACAAGTACAATTCCTGAATAACAATGTAACCAATAAAGTTGCTGTTACCCGCTTTTATGCGGATTCTCCCGACCAATCAGCGTGGTGATCGGACAGGATGTGACATATAGCAAGTCGCTGCTTTACTGGCCGGATGCCCTGCTGCAAAATGCAAGGAATCGTGAAAAGTAACTAATATTTCATAATCTTATTCCTCCCTTCACTTAAAATGGGGAATGATCCGGAACAGGAAAATACAAACTCTTACACTTTAAAACATTTGTTGTTCCGAATCACTGATAAAAATTTGTTTCAAACATTGAAGTAAAGGCGATACAGCCTTGAAAATATAGTAGAAATTTTCAGATCTATAGAATGTTTGAAAAGGTACACCCGCATCCAATACGAGTGTATTTACTCTAGCATAGAAACAGAAAAAAAGCAATTCATTTTTTAACCGTACAGGTAGAAAAATTTCCAGCTGTGCGGTTAGATGCTCCCAGGAGCAACCAACCCACTTATCCATTCGCAAAAACCATGCTGACGCACTCTTACGTCTGCTGACTGCGAATCACAACGTTGAAATAAAAGAATTTATATCTTATACTATGATGTAAGGAACTGTTCAGAAATAGCTTGTTAATTTCTAACCGCCGAAATGTATTTCCATACAGTTCCTAAACGCCGGTACAGTTCAAGTGCCGCGCTTACAGGAGGCAATCATGGAAAACGAAGATATTGTAAAGGCAGAAACGCATTCTGCCCTGTCCGATCCGTCAAAATTTTTTAAAGGGGTAATTGCTGTCGTAGCAGCTTCTGTTGCTTACGGCATCATGCCCATTTTTACAAAAACCGCTTTGAATGAAGGAATGAAAGCAGACAGCGTGGTATTTTACCGTTTTGTACTTTCCACGCTGTTTTCCGCTGTTTTTTTGTGGAGGTCATCGTGTAAAATGTCCATCAGCAGAAAGCAGTTCCGCCATCTGCTGATATTCGGGATCCTGGGATTTGGAATGACCATCAACCTGCTGACCGCGTCTTATCAGTATATCCCTGTGGGACTCGCGACTATGTTTCATTTTGCGTATCCACTGGTCATTTTGTTGGTCATGGCATTTTTTTATCAGGAAAAAATGACCCTGTTTAAAGCAGCGGTCATTCTGATTGCGGTTGCAGGAATTATTCTATTGGCGGATTTTTCTCAGGGGCTCTCTCCCAAAGGAGCCGCCCTGGCGCTGTTATCCGCTGTCACGTACGCGGCCTTTATCATTGCGGGGCGCAAAAGCAGCTTTGCGGCAATGCCCTCGATGGAGGTCATTTTCTTTGTATGCTTATTTTCCTCTGTCATTTTTGGAGGGAAAAGCGTTTTGGCGGGGACCTTGCAGCTTCCTCCCTCCAGGACGGCATTTGGCTGTCTGCTGGTCATTTCCCTGTTCTGCACCGTATTTGCTCTGAAAATGCTCACCTACGGAATCCGTGCCCTGGGCGCGTCCACCTCTTCCATGCTGAACATGCTGGAGCCTGTAGTCAGCGTGATTGCCGGAACGCTCATTTTTTCAGAGGCTTTAAATATCCGTACTGTAACAGGATGTGTTCTGATCGTGGCGGCATCGATCCTGACAGTCAAAGGCGACCGGCAGTGACAGGCTATGATAGGAAACAGCGGGCTGTGACAGGCAGCGATAGGAAACAGCGGGCTGTAACAGGCAGCGATAGGAAACGGCGGGCTGTGACAGGCAGCGATAGGAAACGGCGGGCTGTGACAGGCTGTGATAGGAAACGGCGGGCTGTGACAGGAAGCGGCAGGCAGCAGCTCCCGCCTGCTCATTCATCCGGCTGCTGTCCGTCATGCGCCTTCCATTGGCATTCCGTGAGCTGCATATGGGAAAACACTGCCTGAAAAGAAGAGTCCTCCGGAGAACATGCGTAGATGCCGAACTGGATCTTTCCTTTTCCTCTATGCATATGGCAGACCCGCATCTGACTGAATGTGATCCCGTCCACGGAGCATTCGATGCAGTAATCATCCTCCCGCCTGCTGAAACGGTACCACATGGATTTTACGGACGCGCTGATCTCCGTTGTGGCCCAGTCTGAGTATCCGTTGTTGGTCACGACGCTCCCCAGATGCTGGAACTCGTCATTTTCATATTCAATGGACCCTTTCAGCCAGTTCTCGCTGTCCAGGTACATCACGATGCCGCACTGGTCGAATCTGTGATGGCTGTCGTCAAATTCTGTTTTCACGGTGAAGCTGAAATATTCCTCCTCCGTTTCCATCTGCAGAACCGGAGCGTTATCATTCTGAAAATGATAATAGGTCCTCTGCCACAGATCCGTATGCGGCTTTGTAACGATCTTGATATTGTCCTGGTTGATTTCATATTTTTCCGGTTCCCTTGTCCATTTAAAATTTGTCAGATCCATCCTTTTTCCTCCTTTTGTGTCTGCATACATGGGACTGCAGCGGATCGGTCCCTCTCTGCTGGGGCGCTCTTACTGCTTCTATCCTGAATTATGGCAGCGGATAAATTTTCATCCTGCCCCAAGGATCTCCTCCACCAGTTCCATATGCGGCCTGTCCGGATTTTTCTGGAACACATTTACATGGTTCAGATCCCCGCTCCGGTCCGTAAACGCCGGAAATAAAAATCCGCATTCCGGCTCCCCCGGCTCATATTCGCCTGCAAGCGGGCAGACCACGCAGATCAGATATTCAAATACCTCCTCCGACTCCCACAGCCTTTCCTTATCCGACGCCTTTGCCGGAATGTCATAGCGGTCATGGAAGACCAGGACCGCATACTCCGAATCCGCATGGTAGCGTTCCATGAAAACATCATAAAAGGTATCCAGCAGGGCATCGTTTTTCAGGCCGCATTCCTTCAATGCCATGAGAAGCTGCCACATGCTTCCCGGCTTCTGCGCATCCGGGGAAAACTCATATTGTTTCAGGTTTTGATTGGTATCGGAAAATGGGACCGCCTTTGCCAGCTTCAGATTTTTTGTTTTATCTGCTCCGGAAAGCTTCAGAAAATGGGTGTTGAAGCTGCCGTCAAAGTCCCCGTCCCGGTCCACATAGCAGCCTGCGATCCTTGTGATGGAAGTCCGCGCCGGCGTCATGCGCCGCGTCAGCTCCAGCATATCCTCCCTGTTGATCATGTCCCTGTCCCTCCCCTGTGAAATGTTTCAGTCAGCCAGCCCGACCTGAAAAAGGCGGCACAGCCCTTTAGAATCATAGCTATGCCGTCTGCTTTTCCTACTTACTGGTCCTCCTCTGTATCCCGGCCTGCCAGTTTGGATGCAGCCTCCTGCACTCCTTCTGCAGACCCGGAAACGGTATCCTGCTCCTCACCTGCCAATCCGGAAGCGTTATCCTGCTCCCCGCCTGCCGGTCCGGAAACAGCTCCATTCCCCTGTCCGTCCTCGAATTTCAGTTCTCTCTGCTCCTCAATGTTCTCTTCTTCCTCTTCATCCAGAGACTTGTTCAGATGCGCATATCCCTTCATGGCCTTTTTATAAAGCTGATCTGCCTCGCTCAACACCTCGCCCAGGCGCTCTCTCTTGCCCTTGCTGGCTCCGCCCCTGCTGTCGTCCAGCTTCACCTCCATGGTCATCACGCTGGCTTCCCTTTCCTTCTGGTCATGGGCCTTGTGGATCTGGCCGACCTGCTTATAATCCAGGGAAGCATTGCTGATATTGTTCAAATGCTGGATCTGCTGTTCCTCCTTGGTCTCCGGATCCTTCCCGTCCTTCTTCTCTTCCTCGGCCTTCTCCAGCTGTTCCTCCACCATCTCCTTCAGCGTCTGGGAAATCTCCGTTTCCACATTGCTGATCTGTTCCTCATACAGTGCGACCATGGCCTTGATGGAATCCCAGTCTGCGCCGCTCGCCATCAGCTCATTCTTCCGTTCGATCAGCTCCTGCTTACGCTCCATCAAAAAATCAAGACGGCCCTGCATCTGATTCTCCGGAGTGATCTGTACCTTGTCGTTCCTGCGGTCCTTTCCGTCCTTCCCTTTTGCGGACTGTGTGTCCCGCATGGCCTTCCGATTCATGGAATGAGCCGCCATCTGCACCTTATTCCAGGTACTGCCCCGTTTCATCCCGCCTGCCTGTATATTCATATACATACTTTCTGCCCCTTTCCGCATAAGAGCACTCCCGAAAACTTCCCTGCACCCATCTTTGCGGCTGATTTTCCTTGAATGCCCGATAAAATGTTACGATTTGTCATGTGTCCCGCCGGCCGATCACCACGCGGATCGCTCGAATGGATGCACATAAAAGCTGATACTCAGCATAGCATTACTTATAATATCTATCGTCAGGACCGGGGATTCTGTTAAGGAACTGTGAAAGAATAAATCTTTTCCACCTGTACGGCTGGATTTACCTAAAAATTCTCCGGTCCTGTTCCGCAGATCCGATCCTCACTGCATATCAGCCGAAAGACCTGTTCTGCTGTCAGTTCCATGTTTCTTTTTGCCCGCTCCGGTCTCAATGCCTCTTCTAATGTACTGATACCACGTATAACCGGAAAGATCGCGTCAATCCCATACATATTGCATACTCCGGCATCATCTGATACGCTTCCTGCAAAAGCGATCACCCGTTTTCCATATTTCTTAGCAAGCTTCGCGACTCCCACGGGAACCTTTCCCATTACGGTCTGCGCATCCATCCTCCCCTCCCCGGTGATCACGATATCTGCTGTTCGGATCTCTTCTTCCAGCCCCACTGCTTCCATAATAATATCGGCTCCCGGACGAAGCATTACATTCGGCATATAACTCAAGAAAGCAAATCCAAGACCTCCCGCGGCGCCCGCTCCCGCTGTCTTACTGAAGTCTTTTTGGAAGTATTCCTTTGTCTTTTCCGCAAAGTGCTTCATTTTCTCATCAAGGATCTCTTTTTCTTCTTCCTTAACCCCTTTCTGCGGTCCAAATATAAAAACCGCCCCATTCTCTCCGCACAGCGGATTGTTCACATCACATGCGATCTGGAATGAGCATTCCTGTAATTCGGGCATTACATGGGAAGCGTCTATCTTTTTGATCCGGTCCAGGTCTTTGATCCCTCCCATGATCTGCCGGCCGTCGGACGTATAAAACCGATAGCCCAGTGCCGCAAGCATCCCCGTTCCCCCGTCTGTCGTTGCGCTTCCGCCTATTCCGACCACAAATTTTCTTCCGCCCTTTTCCACCGCGTCACGGATCATTTCCCCCACGCCAAAGCTGGTGGCATTCCAGGGATCAAGTTTTTCAGAAGCTATCAGCGTAATCCCTGCCGCCTGTGCCATCTCCATGATAACCGTCTCTCCATCCGAAAGGATCCCATATCTGGCAGTCACCTGACTGCCATTCGGTCCGGTAACCTGTTTTTCCCGGTATCCCCCTCCAAGGCCTTCCACCATACTCTCTGTGGTCCCCTCGCCTCCGTCTGCAACCGGGCGTATGACGACGTCGGCCCGGCACGCCCTCCATATTCCTTCCATTGCCGCTCTGCCCGCCTCGATTGAGCTGAGGCTTCCTTTAAAAGAATCTATCGCCGCTACGACTTTCATATTCTTCCTCCTCGTCAAAAACGTGAAAGAGAGGGCGCATCGCACATGACTCATCTCTCTGCGCGGCACGCCCTGTCCACAATTTATTCCAGCTTCATTCCTGCGATCTTTTCATAATATTTCACAAGAGCACTATGGTCACTCTGCCCGTTTCCATCCGCATGGAGCGTCTGCAGCATCTCCATCACAGCGGCAGTCAGAGGAAGCGGCGCTCCCAGCTGATGCCCTGCCGAGATCGCATTGTTCAGGTCCTTGATATGAAGGTCGATCTTAAATCCTGGTTCAAAATTCCGATTCAGCATCATCGGAACTTTTGCATTCATCACTGTAGATCCTGCCAGGCCTCCCCTGATCGCTTCAAATACTTTTTCCGGCGCAACTCCTGCTTTCGTACTGAGCATAAAGGCTTCCGATACCGCCGCGATGTTCAGGGCAACGATCACCTGATTTGCCAGCTTCGTCGTATTTCCCGCACCGATCGTTCCGCAGTAGACGACACTTGCCCCCATATGAAGCAAGATCTCTTTCACCTGGCGGAACACTTCTTCCTCCCCGCCTGCCATGATAGAAAGCGTGCCGTCTACCGCTTTGGGTTCTCCGCCGGATACAGGCGCATCCAGCATCCTCACTCCCTTCTCTGCACATGCCTCAAAGATCTCTTTGGAAGCCAGAGGATCGATAGAACTCATGTCTATGAGGATCACTCCCGGCTTCGCCCCTTCCAATACTCCGTTTTCTCCCATGACCACGGATTTTACATGCGGAGAGTTGGGAAGCATCGTGATGATCAGTTCCTCACATTCCTGCGCGACCGCTTTGGGCGACCCCGCCGATTTTGCTCCCTCTTTCGTCATCATTTCCACATTTTCCGAAATAATATCATATACCACCACTTCATGGCCCGCTTTCATCAAATTTCTTACCATAGGTCTTCCCATGATCCCTAATCCAATAAATCCAATCTTCATCATTGATCCCTTCCCTTTCTATTCATCTGTATTCATGGCCGATAAAATCTGTCGCTCAGTTTAAATATCCTGCTTCTTTCAGTGCTTCCTTCATCTTTTCTCTCACCGCTCCGGTGGTCGGTAAACTCGGTCTGTACGGCTCTCCGGCATCTAAGCCGAGCAGATTTGCATAATCTTTCGTCCCGACCGGAAAGCTTGCTTTGTCCATAAGAAGGCGCATCGGATTCAGCTTGAACTGTGCATCTCTCGCTTCCTCGATCTTCCCGCTCCTGCACAGATCGTAAATCGAGCAGACAAGCTCCGGTACGAAATTTGCCATCGTAGCGACGCATCCCGCCGCGCCGTGAATGAGCGCTCCGTAGATCAAAGTATCCTTTCCGCCGAACACTTTAAAGCCGATATCTCTTGTCCGGCGGATAAATTCTTCTGTCTGGGTCATATCGCCGGAAGAATCCTTGATCCCAACGATATTCTTCATCTCCCTTGCAAGGCGCTCCACCAGATCCGCGCTCATCGTATAGCCTGTACGCCCCGGGTTATTGTATAACAGCATCGGCGTCTCAGGAACCGCTTCTGCGATCGCCTTAAAATGTTGATACAGTTCTTCCTCCGTAGGCTTCAGGAACATCGGCTGCAGCACTGAAATTCCATCTGCTCCGGCTTCTTTTGCTTTTTTGGCAATGCGGATACACTTGTTCGTATTGATTTCTCCGATTCCCATGTACACAGGCACTCTTCCGGCTGTCTGATCGATCATGATCTCAAGGGCCCGCAGCATCTCATCTTCTTCTACCATGTAAAATTCTCCGTTGCTTCCGAAAGCCAGAATCCCAAGGACCCCTCCCTTGATCACGAAATCCACCTGGGCGCGGAGCCTCTTCTCATCAATCCTCTCCTCCTCATCGACCGGAGTCAGGATCGGTACGACAATGCCTTTCATTCTTTCCAGATCATTCAGTTTCATGTTCAGTTTCCTCCTGTTTTTTATTTTTATTTTTTTGATCTGCTAGATCCCGTAAACGACAGGGACAAGCAGGATACAAACTATCATTTGGACAAATGTGATCGGTAATCCCACCTTCACATAGTCTTTATAACGGTAACCTCCTACAAGCGTCTGTGTCACACAAGGCGATCCTACCGGGGTTGCCGTAGCGAGCATACAGCCTATCGTCAGTGCAATGGCAAAGGTCTCTTTGCTTGCTCCCAGCATTCCCGCACTGCTGAATGCAATCGGAAGGATCATGGATATGACCGCGACATTTGACATAAAGTTCGTAAATACAACGGTGATCACCATCAAAACGACCAGTACCACATATGGGGATGCGCTCTCATTTCCGAAAAGAGATAAAATCGCGCTCGCAATCCGTTCGCTTGCCCCGGATCTGTCAAGTCCCTGCGCAAAGCCCTGCGCCATCGCAATGATCACGATCGTATTCCAGTCCACCTTCCGCAGCGCCTTTTTGATCTTGATGCACCCGGTAACCGACAGTGCCGCTACGCCAACTAACGCAACGATCGCAAGATTCCATATTCCTACGATAAATCCAAGGATGCAGAGGATCAGGATCGCACCTGTCACATACATCTTCCACTTAGGAGCTTCTTCCTTTTCCTGGTCAGAGTTCGGAAGCTCCTGGGCGCCCGGCACCACATCGTCAAAGAGAAGCACTTTTTTCTCAATGGAATATCCAAGCGTTACAAAGTAGATCAGCATGATCAAAGCCACAGGGATCCCTATCTTCGACAGTTCAAAAAAGTCCATCGGCTGAAGTCCTTCCTGGATCAGGAATTCCTGCGCCGTCATCTGCGGGGTAGACCCGGCCAGTGTACAAAATCCTCCGGCGCTTGCCCCCATCCCCATTGCCATCAGAGTATACTTGTTCTGGACTTTGCCCTTCGAGGATGCAACGATAGATGCACAGACAGGCATCAGCATCGCTATGACCGCTGAATTACTGAGAAATGCGGATAATACCATGGAAAGCCCAGCCATAACGAAGATGAGGACCCGCTGATCATTTCCAAGTCCGATTCCAACCAGTTTATTGCCGATCCGTTCTGCAAGCCCGCATTCAAATACAGAATCTCCGACGATCATCATAGAGGCGATCATGATCACGGAAGTAGAGCCAAAATTTTTATACACATCTGTCAGATCAATGATCCCGAAAATCCCCATCGCAAGTGCGGAGAGCGTTGCCGTGACCGCCATCGGTATCTTTTCCAAAATGAATGATATGATCGTGATCACAATGATAATAATAGCAAGTGTACTTTGTTCCATCGCTCTCCTCCTAGCATTTGATCTGGTTTACGGGCCACGTCGGCTTCTGTCCGCTCAGCACCTCGTCAATCCCTCTTGCCGCGTCGATTCCCATCTGATCCATTGCTTCATATGTAAGTGCCGCATTATGCGGGGAAACGATCACATTGTCAAGGGTAAATAATGGATTTCCTGCGATGTCCGGCTCCTGCTCATAGACATCTATGCCCGCGCCCCGTATCCTGCCTTCTTTTAAGCAATGGTACAAGTCTTCCTCATTCACGACGCCGCCTCTTGAGCAGTTGATCAGCACCGCGTCTTTTTTCATTTTTCCAAGAAGCTTCTTGTCAACCAGATTTCTGGTCTGAGCAGTAGCCGGTATATGGAGGGAGATAAAATCACAATCCGCAAAAAGTTCATCCAGACTTTCTGCTCTCTCGATACAGGACGGGAATCTGTCCGATGCCATGTAAGCGTCATATCCTTTTACCTTCATCTCCAGTCCATAGCAGGCTTTTTTTGCTACAAGCTGTCCAATATGTCCGCAGCCTACGATCCCCAGCACCTTCCGGGACACTTCGCTGCTCTTTAATGTGTTGCGGCTTTCAAAATTTCCCTCCCTCGCCTGCTGGTCCTGGACTCTTAAATTCTTCGAGCAGGCCAGCAGCAGAGTGACCGCATGCTCCGCTACAGAATTTGAATTTGCCATCGGTGCGTTGCACACCCAGATCCCATGCTCTGCCGCGGCTTCGACGTCAATATTATCTACACCCGCGCCGTATCTTGCGATGACCTTTAATTTGCTTCCTGCCTCCACCACTTTTCTTGGATATTCGGCGGTACGTGCCAAAATAGCGTCACAGTCTTTCACCTCCCGGCAGATCGTCTCTACGGACGAATCATCCAGGACACAGACCTCGTACCCCCTTTCTTTCAAGTAGTCTTTTCCTGCTGCTGTGATGTCCTGCGGAATCAAAACTTTGTATCCCATGACTCCTCATTTCCTCCTTTCATTTTGCTTGTTTTTTTGTTTCTTTTTGATATAATCATTATATGTTATGACCAACTTTATCCTCAACCTCGAAAAACTTTAGATATATTTAGCAAAACTTAACGGAATCCGGAGGTATGTTTTTATGAATATTGCTCAAATGGAATACATTGTTGCGCTTTCCGAAGATCTGAATATCAGCCGGGCGGCAGAACGCCTGTATATTTCCTCATCCGCTCTCAGCCAGAGTCTCACAAAAATTGAAAATGAGCTTGGTTATCCTCTCTTTTTGAGAAATACCTCTCCTCTTCTTATCACGCCGGAAGGGAAACAATTTGCTGAATGCTGCAGAAAAATGCTGAACCTGTACAGCACATCCACCACCTCCATCGAGAATGCTCTCAGAAACAGAAGAAAACATATCTCTCTGGCAATGTCAACAGAGCGTATGTCTTTGCTGCTTTACTACTGTTATCCGGAATTCAAGAAAAGGTTTCCTGACCACATATTGATCCAGCAGGAAGGCTTTTATACCACTCACGCAGCAATGATCGAAAAGGGGATCGCCGACCTTGCACTGACTCCGCTTTCCCCCGCGTCATCAGGAAGCCTCCGCAATTCCCTTACCTATGAGCGGATCTGTTCTGAGGAGCTTGTTCTGTACTGCAATCAGGAGCATCCATTGTTTTCTAATTATCAGGAGACCGGACAGCCTGTGCCCTGGACGATGTTAACAGACCAGTATTTTATACAGCAGGGAAAAGAAAAGTACACCCGGCGGCTCCTGGATTCGCGATTTGATAAAAAAAACGTCCATCCGACGATAATCATGGAATTGAACAATACGGACATCTGTATCCAGTTTGCCGAAGCAGGCGCCGGGGTTACGATCGCGCCCAAAGTATTTCACCGCAAACATCCGGATGCGGCCGTCGTTCCCCTGGAGGATCCTCTGGTCTGGGATCTTCATATTCTTTATCTCAAAGATAAACGGCTTTCTGATCCTGAAAAATATATCTGTCAATGTATTAAGGATCTGTGCGCCTGGTCATAGAAGTTATAGAAAAATAGTGTAAAAATAGTGTGATTTTAATGGAATTTTTGTTGGATATAAGATAAATACGCTGGAATATACAGAAATCCCCGGATTATTGGATAAGCTGGTTGAATACGTAAATACTGCAGATGATCTGCCGGCCGAGTGAATTTACCCGATCAAATGAAAAAAAGCGTTTGAAAGAAGTGCTTTTGTAATTGTCCCTAAGGAACCGCCCCGGAAAATGCTGTTTATCCGCAATATATTGCTGGTGAATCACAGCAGCATATTGTAGGGATACAGTCATTTTCCGGCAGCCCCATCACAATGCTGCCCAGTACGGCATGGATAGCGTGCGATTATTACTCAATTATTAATGCAACGATGTACTAGCAGCCACGCCATGACATGGACTGCCTGCTGAAATTTGCCCCGGCTGATCATCTCCTCGATCTCCTCCGGAGTATAGGTTCTGACATTCAGAAATTCCGTCTCATCCAGCTTCTGCTCCCCGGACTTCCGGCAGTTTTCCGCCAGAAAGATATAGGCATAATTATCCGCAAGCGTGGCATTGGAGGGTATGGTGAGCAGATGCTTCCAATTGTCCGACACATATCCGGTCTCTTCCAGCAGCTCCCTTTTTGCCGCCGCCAGCGCGTCCTCCGATAAATCGGAATCCCGGTCGGAACCATACTCCCGGCTGTCCTTCCGTTCAATGCCTCCTGCCGGAAATTCCGTCGTCACTTCCCCGATTCCCTGACGGAACTGCCTGACGCACAGGTATCTTCCTTCTTCATCCGATGCCGCGATGACCACATAATCCCTGCGGCTGTAGCTGTAATACGGCTCAAATACAGTTCCGTCCGGGAACCGGTAGGCGGATTTTCGAAAGTCGATCCATTCGTCCTGCACGATATGCTCCGTACTGACCTCCTCCCATACCAGATTTTCATCGCTGTCCAGATCTGCCATTTCTATGGCATCGGCGGTCAGGTCTAACGGGACAAACACTCTATTCTGCTGATTTTTTTTATCCATAACTTTCTGCACCTTTTCCTTTGGAATTTTTTCCATCTGTGTAAACAGTAACATTATATCATTCCTCATCCATTTCCGCCAGAAAATAATTCCAGCCGTGCGGCCGGAGAAATAGACAAGCCAAGATGTGTCACTTATTTTTCTACAACTCCTTAGCAGACGCAGTCAGTACAGAACGTACAGAAGAAGAAACGGGCACTGCCCGGAAAAGGAGGAATACTATCTCGAAGGGCTCCATTTATGCGCAGGTTGCTAACCGTAAAGTTGGAAAATTTACGGAATCGGAATCAATATTTTCACTTCAAACCAGTTCTGGTTCAATGCTGCCATCACCGCCCCGTCATACTTCTTCACCGTACTCTGGATGCTCTTCATCCCGTATCCGTGGAGCCGCTTGTCTTTTTTCGTAGTGATGGGCATCCCGTTCCTGAACCGGATCTGCTCCATACAGTAATTTTCCGTACAGATCCGCACAAACTGCTTCTCCCTCACCACATAGAGCCGGATCAGGCGCATGCACTCGTCCGGCAGCTTTTCCACCGACTCAATGGCATTGTCCAGCATATTTCCAAACAGGGCGCTGATATCCATATCATCCATAAAAAAGAGAAGCTCTCCTTCCACCACACATTTCAGTTCGATCCCTTTGGTCTGGCAGGAGGCTCCCTTGCTGGTCAGCACGGCGTCGAGCACTTTATTTCCCGTCTTGTTCTGCGCCTCGTAAATCTTGATCTCCCGCTCCATTTTCTCCAGATACTCCACCGATTTCCCCGTATTTACCTCTTCCTTAAGCAGGGTGATCTGGTGCTTCAGGTCATGGTATTTCTGGTTCACCATGTCAATATTATTCTGGGACATCTGGTAGTTCTTATACTGCATTTCCATGATATTGTGCAGGGTATCCCGTTCAAAGCGCACCTGCATGGCGCGGGCCTGGATATGGTATGCGTACAGCAGGCAGACGCCGCACAGATCCACCAGGGTACGGATAATAAAAATATCCCTGCTCATCGCGGTGCCGAACAGCCACTCCGGATCCAGATAGCTCATATTGCTGACACTGTACACCATGACTGCGATGATAAAAACGCCTGACAGCTCACGGCCGGTAATCTGGAGTTCCTCGATATCCCATCTCAGATGCCGTTCCAGGAAGTACATAAGAAGGAACACACAGCCATAGACGGCCGCCAGCTCCAGTATGCGCCACAGCGTCTGATAATCCGCCGGGACATCCGCGGAAAAATTATAATAAATCTGCCAGCATAAGGAGGCGCCGAATTCTGCGTTGATCAGCACCGCCGCGCCGTAATACCCGGTTTCCTTCCATGAAAAACCGCAGCTGCGACGGATATACAAAAGCGTCACGGATATGATGAACAGCATGGATGGAATGAACAGATACCTGGCCACGCCGTCCGTCAGATGCATGAAGGTCAGCAGAACCAGAAGCACCGCCGCATCCAGCACAGCCTGCCTTCCCCTGCGCGGCTTCTCATGATAGATACAGATGATCACAAAAGCCGACAGCCAATATGCAAGCGCGTAATAATAACCCGGTGTATTCAGTACCTCCACACTATTCATCCCCACTTTTTCATCCCCACTCTCTTATTTTCACTTTCGCAGCTTCACTTTTTCATCTTCGCTCTCGCTTCTTCTCTCTCTTATCTCCACTCTCCGTTCATGCGTACATTCAGCGCGTCCAGAAATGCGTTCCGCCTGCCCCGGCTCATGGGCAGGATATCTCCATGCACCGTAAGGTCATTTCCCCGGTAATGCTCTACATGGTCCAGATTTACCACATAGCTCCGGCTG
Organism: uncultured Lachnospiraceae bacterium; assembly: GCA_949893755.1. Classification (GTDB taxonomy): domain Bacteria; phylum Bacillota; class Clostridia; order Lachnospirales; family Lachnospiraceae; genus Schaedlerella. Next base: position 17,495 of record CATLCV010000007.1, read on the forward strand.
CAGCTGAAAAAACGTTCGTCCAGCTGGCTCAGGGTGTCCTTCAGCGTCCCTCGTGCTTCATAGGTTCCGTCAACGGTATGGTACAGCAGAAGATGGTCGAGTACCTCTACATAGCAGATGCTGGAAATATCCACCTTCATTTTTCCGCCTTTTGTGGCAACCACCACATATTTTTTCTCGGAAGCCCCGATCCGTTTCAGCGCCTTGTTCATGGTCTCCGCAAATGAGAAATAGGAAACAGGCTTTAACAGGTAATCCAGCGCGTTCACCTTATATCCCTGGATGGCATACTGGGGCATATTGGTGATAAAAATGAGCTCCACATCCGGATCCACCTCCCGTATGCGCCGGGCCGCGCTCATCCCGTTCATAAAGGCCATTTCGATATCCAGCAGGATCAGGTCATATTTCGCCGTATAATCCGTCGTGATATCCTCTCCGTCGGAAAACTCCGTGATCTCAAACCGCTCCTGCTTTTCCTCTTCATATTTTTTTAAACATTTTTTCAGACGGGCCTTGTCATGGTCGTCGTCTTCCACGATCGCAATGTGTACCATACCCATGTTCTCCTCATTTCCCCTGTTCTAAACCCTGCTTTTTCAGACAAGTCAAGATACATAAGTTATTTACATACAACTCCTTATGTCAGATCGAAGGAGATAAAATCAAAACTGCCTTTTCCCTCATATTTGAAAAAAAGTGCCTGCCGCTCTCCCGGCGCTTTCAATTCCGATACGAAGCCATGCACGTCCCGGGTCGGCCTTACGTGGATCTCGGCCACCGGCTGTCCCGCTTCTTCGGTGCGGATATACACAGTCCCGTTGGCATTTCCTTTGACGTTCATCTTGATCTTCGAAGTCTGTGTCAGATCAAAATATTTGAACCCTGCCACCGCGCCGTCATCCATGTTCGCAATATACTGGTCATCCCCCGACTCACGATCCTTTCCGTCCTGCGTGAAAAATGGGTAGCCCTTCTTCGGATGCTTGATCATACTTAAGAACCGGGTTCCTTTTTTGCCGTACAGATTGCAGGCAATATAACTGGGGTAATGGCCTTTTCCTGCCAGCGGCCTGCCGTTGAGCCCGCAGGATGTCAGCTCCGCCTGGTAAAATTTTCCGTCTTCAAAACGGATTTTCTCTGCGCAGGCCTGTCTGGACGACTGCTTCCGGTTGCTGTGGCGGTGGTAGAAAATATAATATTCTCCATGAATCTCAATGATGCTGCCATGGGTATTTCCCGTGTAGTTCTTCGCATGGTTCACATCGGTTACGCCAGGCAGCCCGATGTCGCCGTTGCTGACCAGGATTCCGCCGTACGCGAAGCCTTCTACAGGGCTGCCGCTGACCGCATAACATAGCTCATGGCTGTTCAGGGAACTGTAGATAAAGTAATAGGTCCCATTGAATTTCCGCATGGAGCTTGCCTCCAGAAACGGATGCCCTTCATAGGGCGTCCCCGCCGCTTCCTTCTCGCCCGCGACCCCGATATACACAGGGCCTTTTTTCACGGTCAGCATGTCCGTGGGATCCAGCTCAAAACACATGGGGCCGTGCTCCGTTGGCTTTGAACCGTCCAGAAGGATTGGATTCCCGGCCAGGGCGAAGCCGGTATACATATACAGCCGCCCGTCGTCATCCAGGAAGATTCCAGGGTCGAACTGGAATGGCTCATTCTTTTTGCCTACCGCAACACCGTCGTCATACTTAACATATCCGTAAAATTCATACTTTCCCGCAGGCTCGTCACAGACTGCCACGGAAATCACTTTGGTGCCGCCCATAAAATAATACAGGTAATACCTTCCGTCCGGCCCCTGCACCATATCCGGAGCCGCCAGCCCATTGGTCAGGCGGATGCGGGGCGCCGCCGGATCCTGTTCCCGCCGGTAGATGCAGCCCTCATATCTCCAGCTGCTCAGATCGTCTGTAGGCGCCGACCAGCACACGTAGTCGCCCAGGCAGAAATTCAGGCCGTTGAACAAATCATGGGAGCCATAGACATAGACCCTGTCCCCCACAATATGCGGTTCGGCATCCGGCACATACTCATAGCTTGGCAGATACGGGTTAAACGCTTGTTTTGTTTTCATATCATTCTCCACTCCATTTTATCTGTTATTCCGTGTTTCGTCCACGTTTTTCTTGCATTGTACCATTTTATCCGCAAAACGCGCCTCCGTGACGTAAAATGTCATTTTTTCAGCGTGGATTGTTGGTCAGGCCCCGTTTCGCTCCGTACTAAAGGCCCCGCTGTTCAATGTGCTGCCTTAAGGAGTGATTGTTTGTGGATCCGCTCCGCATACCCGGACCAGAAATAGTCCAGCCGGTAATCGGACAGCAGTTCATCCTTCACATAGATATCCGCATCTGTCCCCCGGAGCATTTCCTGTCCCGGCCGGACCTGGGAGGGATGCTCACTTTCCAGTATAATCGCCTGCAGACGGGTACATCCTTCAAATGCCCCGTCCTCGATCAGCTCCGTCTCCTCTGGTATCGTGATCTTTCGGATGTCCCTGTTTCCTGCGTACACCTCCGCACGGAGAATCCGGGCATCGTCCGGGGAGTCCCCGCCGGCCTCCGCGCTCTCTTGCAGGGCTGGCTGTTTTGGCATTGTATATGCCACCTGCGCGCTGTCTTCCTGCATTGCCTTGATATCCCGGATGCATTGAATGGTATTCACTGCCCTGCCGCTGGAATTCAGGTGGAAGTTCGTGTCATAGAACCATCCGGCCTCCATCACGCTGTCATTGGGATTTCCGATGATCGGGAAATCCAGCTTTTCCTGCAGCAGCTCATAGTATGCGTGGATATCCCCTTCCTCCACGGCCGGCGCATTGACCGGGCAGAACCGATACCAGGCCTGCGCCCCTTTCTTCCGGAGCTTTGACGCATACCCATTCAGATCCTCTATAAATTCCTCCTGCAGAACCTCTTCCGTAAACCGCACAGGGGTATTGACGTCATATCCCTGGGGCATGATATTCTGAGCGCACCGGGCAGACTCAATATCCCCGTACACGTTAAATGAAGCTCTCCGATATACGCCCTGGGGTTCGGGAACCGCCCCCTGCAGATAATAACGGAGCTTTTCGGACGCAAAGCCGGGCAATGTCCCCAGCATCTGTCCCCAATTCTCGCGCTTCACCTTCCAAAGCAGGGAAAACTCCCCGTCCGCCGCCTGCCACATATACTCTCCGTTAAAATAATCCGAAAGGGTCTGCGACTCCTGTTCCGGTGAAATGATCACGATATCCCCTTTATGTACCGCGTCCTCGGACAGATCCAGCATCACCTTTGTACCAAGCCCCGCATACATCCCCAAATTGACAATCTCATACTCCGGAAATGCTTCCGCAAGCATCGCGCTGTCATAGCCGAATGCAACACCGCTCCCCCCTGCAAGGATGATACGCTTTCCCGGAGTCTCTTCCAGCCGCCTGTATTTTACCTTCAATTCCCCCAGAAATGTCTCTCCATACTGCTCCGGAAGGCACAGGGCGCACACTGCCAGAAATACAGGGACGATCAGGAGAAATGCACATGCCGCAAGAAGGATTGCCCATTTTGTTTTCCGTTCCACCTCGTTTCGCATACCGCCTCCTCCTTTTTAATTATACTCACGGCCGACGAAATCTGCCGCACAATATATTATCGTTCAAATCGCCGCGCGGCCCGGTTCGTGGTAATATCGGCACCGGAGCCTGGCCAAAAATCAAAACCGGAAATAGATAAACGTATTCCCTCCATCCGCCGCCATCCGGATCAGCCATGAAACAGCAATCGTGTTTACCATATAAAACCCAAGAAACGCTGCTTTTGCCGTCTCTTCCACCGTCGTAACCCGAAAAACCGTATCCGGCGTCCGCTCTGCCAGCCGCAGGCAGAACAGCGCCAAAGGCAGAAGAAACAGGTCAATTCCCTGAAGCTGCATCCGCTGCAAGGTCCGCAGGATCCCTTGATCCGCGAAATGAAAAACGATCTGTCCGATCGCCTGCCCTGCCGCGCCGATGCTCTCTGCCCGGAAAAAAATCCAGGAAAAGCAGACAAAAGACAATGTGACAATTCGGGAGCTTACGCGCCGGACACCGCCCTCCCCACAGGAGCCTGCCCTGCGGGGCGCATACAGGGTATACAGCACAAAACATGTGCCATGCATAAGCCCCCACGCTGCGTAATTCCAGGACAATCCATGCCACAGCCCGCTCAGCAGAAATACGATCCATATATTTCTGCAGTGCGCAAGCTTCCCTCTCCTGCTGCCGCCCAGCGGGATATACACATAATCCGTGAACCATTTCGTCAGGCTGATGTGCCATCTCTGCCAAAATTCCCGGATATTGTGTGCGCCATACGGATTCTTAAAATTCTCCATGAGCCGGACGCCCAGCATGAGCGCCGCGCCTCGCGCGATATCCGTATACCCGGAAAAATCGCAGTAAATCTGGACTGCAAAAAATACGGTTCCTATCACGACCCCCAGGCCTCCCGCCTTTTCAGGCGCCGCATATACGGCGTCCACAAAGGCCGCGAGATAATCCGCAACCGCGAGCTTTTTATAGAAGCCCCTAAGCAGCAGCCAGCAGCCGTCCGCCAGATTGTCCCGGTTCCAGGCATGTACTTTTTTTAGCTGGGGCAGAAGGTTTTCCGTCCGTTCAATGGGACCTGCCACCAGCTGTGGAAAAAAGGATACGAACAGCGCGTAATATCCGAAATGCCGTTCCGGTGGAATCCGTCCGTGATATACATCCAGCACATAGGCCAGTGTCTGAAATGTATAAAAAGAAATTCCCGCCACCAGAAAGCCTTCCCTTTTAAAGAGGAACAGACTGCCCAGACAGCAGGTGAGCGCAGCGGCCATCCATACTTTGGCAAAGCCTTTTCCTTCCCCGTTTTGGATCTGTCCGTTTCGAGCCTGCCCGATCCGAACCGCCGCCGTATAGGACATCCCTGTTGTAAATAAAAGCAGCGCCCCCAAAAGGAGGCTTCCGTCCATATAGAACAGATAGCTTGCCGCTAAAAGAAGAAGCCACCGTCCCCTGCCCGGCATCCGCCAGTAGATGAGCAGGACAACGGGAAAAAATACCAGAAATTCCAAAGATGTAAAATTCATTTGTCCCTCTCCTTGTCCTTTACTCTCCTAAGAAGAAGACTGACCGCAAGCATCACCAATATGCCTGCCAGAATTTCCGGAAGCTCCGCTCCGCAGACAAACGCGCACAGCATTCCGGCTATGGTACACATTTCACAAAAAATACAGATGACCGCTGTTTTCATTCCCATGGCTGCCCTCCTGCTTGAATGATAAATAATACTCTATTTTCCGGCACACTGCTTTTTCAGAGCCTCGATCACCTGTCTGGTTCGTATCTCCGCCCCTTCTGTGGACAGATGATTGTCCGTCCCATACAGGTACACCCCGGATACCAGGGAATCCTCCAGATCCGTGATCACAGGCACTGCCAGATTATCCCGGAGATACTCCTGCAGCTTTTCACGTTCTTCCCGCGTGCTGTCCTCTGACAGCGCATATTGGTTTCGCGGTGAATAGGTAAAATAGACTTCCGCTCCTTTTTCCAAAAACATCCCGTACACCGCGTTCAACGGCTCAATATACGTTTCCTTCGGAAACGCATTGACCGTATAATGCACCGGAAGCCCGTAGATGGGCTGGTCTTCCGCAGAGTTGGGGCGGTACAGGCAATAATCCCCATACTGATTATAGCTTTCTTCCTCCACCGGGACGCCATCCTCATCATAGTGGGAAGCCGAGATCCCATAATTTTTCTTTTCCATCCCTTCCCGCCCCGCATTGTAGGCATTCCATGCGGTGAATACCTGTTCAAAGTCCCGGAGGTCAAGCCGCGCGAACGCGTCATAATTTGATTCCATCATGGCAAATGTAGCGTAATCCAGAGATTTTTGCTCACAGAACTGACGGCTGCTGGCGTCAAATTCCGGTGAATGGAGCAGAATGTCCCCTTCCTGCATGCACTCCAGGATCAGATAGAGCTGCGGCAGCGCCGGGGTATAGGCGAACACCCCCATATTGACCACTTCATAATCTTCAAATGCCTCGTCTATCATCGCGCTGTCATAGCCGAACCGGGTAGACGAGCCGGAAAAGAGGACAATTTTTTTCCGATCCTTTAGCTGCAATAGGCGGTCGTATTTATCCTGAAACGTGTCAAAATAATTCCCACTGTATACCGGCGGCAGGGCGGCATTGATATGCAGTGTCTGAAATTGCCCGCAGCCAATAAATGCACGGTCGCTGATTTTGGAAATGTCATCATACAGATATAGTTCCTGAAGCGAGGCCGACCGGAAAGCCCCGCTCTCCACCTCGTAAATCCCCGGCGGCAGGATCACTCTGCTGACTTGCACCCCCGCAAATGCCCCGTCCCGAATCCGCCTGACCTTCCTTCCATCCAGTTCCGGAGGGATACAGATGGTATCCTCCTGTCCGTCAAAGCCGGTAATGGCCGCAAATTCCCCCTGCGCCTCGTACCGGAAGCAGGAGCTTTTTGTCCATGGGACCCACTGGGCATAAAGCTCCATGCCCTCCCGCCAGTCCACCCTGCTGCCAAGCCCTGCCGGGGTTCCGCTTCCGTCCGGCTCCGTATTCCATCCGATCTGGGTATATCCCGGCCTTTCAAATAAATCTGTGCCGATGGAAGTATTTGGCCGCAGATGGGAACGCGTCACGGCAATCGAGACTTCCTCTCCGACTGCGTCCTCTCTGTTTTCTGACTCCTGCACACCTGCATCCTCTTCGTTTTCGACTTCCGCTCTGTCCCGGCTCCCGCACAGTCTGCCCCCGTTAGCATGATATCGGATGACCACATCGCTTTTTTCCACATGCGCCTGCACGGTCTCAGAATATCGGACGTCATACAGCGTCAAAGTAAGCGTTCTGCCCCCGCTGTCATATTTTACCGTATAATCCGGGGCATGCTCTTCTTCTCCCCCGTCCTCTCCATACTTTCCCTTATCATCCGAGGCACGGTTTTTCTCTCTCCTGCCCTCCCCATATTTCACATCCTGCAGCTGGTATCCGTCCTCCAGCATGATCTCAAAAGCCGCCTCCCCTCCCCGTTCCACGGTCAAGGCGTTCTCCTTTGCATAGAACCCTTCCCCATCCTCCAGCACAAGATGGCAGAAATCCTTCTCTTCAAGTACCCTCCTGCCGCATCCGGTCACACCGAATGAAATACCGAGTGCAAGGGCACAGGAAACGATATGTTGTTTTAGATATATTTTCCGTTTCAACGCACCCTCCTCCATCCCTGACTATTCAGAATCTTTCATCGGTTATACTCACGAGCATCCTGATTTCCCGATCTGCCAAACGATGTTCATACGTCCCGGCGCACCTCCAAAAATGCAGCAGATGACAGAGCACCTGCTGCATTCGATAAATAATATTTCCTATTTCTTCCTCGCCGCGATCTGCGCCTGTTCCTCCGGCAGATTCTTTTCTACCGTGAACAGGAAGATCAATACCGCACAGACTGCGTAGGCGATGGTCTCCACCCAGATATAGCTGACGGAGATCGCATTCTGCACCGTCTGGCTCTGGGCCGCCGTCCCCAGTGCCACGTCCGCGTCCTGCACATATCCGCTGACATTTAAGATGGCGCTGAAAATGGAATTGCAGATCGGTGTTCCTGCTACCATGATAGAACTGTAAATGGACATTGTCAATCCGTCCGTGCGCATCCCGCTCTTAAATTCGATATGGTCGATCACATCCGCCAGCATTGCAAGGATCACATAGGCCGCCGGGGAGGATCCCAGGCATTTCAGTGCGACACCCACTGCCACGGGCACGATGCTTCCGTTCCCAAGCCCCGCGATCACGCCGCCAGCCACGCCGATCACCATTCCGGCAAATACGACTGCCCTCTTGCTGAACTTATTGCACAGCGGCACCACCACCACGACCGCAAGAGCCATCGGGATTGCGCCCATAATGCTCAGCAGGGACTGGGAAGCCCCCCAGGCATCCGCGGAACCGAAAAACGTGTTGTCCAAAACCCATTTGCAGAAGAAGGACATGGAGCCGTTCTTGATAGCTCCGCTCCACTGGAACACCAGATAAAACAAAATCGCGATCCACCACATTTTCTCGCCGGTCACGGCCTTGAGCTGGGCGGACAGGGACACCGTCTCCGCTCCTTTCCCGCCTGCCTTCCCGGCGCCGCCGGCCACGCTCTCCCCGCCGTCTGCCATGATCTCCTTTGCGCCGCCTGCCATGATCTCCTCAGTGACACGCTCCCTCGTAAACATAAACTGCAGGTAAATGGTCAGCGCGGAAAATACCGCGACCGCAAGCATCACCATGAACCATAATGCCTGATTGTCTTTTAAGGCAAATGACACCAGGATCGGGAATACCATGGAGCCGAACCCCATCACGCCCAAGCCCGCCACATTGGTAAAAGAGGCCAGCGCGCCGCGCTTCTGGCTGTCCCTGGTGGACACCGGAACCAGGGTGGAATTTGCCGTATTATAGATCGGGTATGCCACCGCATAGTAGAGATTGTAGGCAATGGCTACCCAGACCAGCTTTGCCGCCCCTTCAAAGGGAACGATGAACATCAGCACACTGGCCGCCGACAGGGTCAGCGCGGAAAGCAGGATCCACGGCCTTGCCTTTCCGGCCAAAGTCTTTGTCCGCTCGATCAACTGCCCCACGACCAGGTTTGCCGCCACGATCAGGATCGTCGAGAACAACTGCAGGGTTGTCAAAAATGTCAGATCCAGCCGCAGCACATCTGTAAAATAATTCTGCAGAATGCTGGTAAATATCCCTGAGGAAAGCAATGCGCCGAAAGGCCCGATAAAATAGCCCAGCAGCATCTCCGGCGTCTTTACATCGGAGGTCGTAATCTTAGAGCGCGTCAACGGACTACTCCAAAAATCATTTTTTTGACTGCTCATGTTGCTTCATTCCTTTCTTTCTCTTCATTCCTTCACTACCTTGAAGAAGGAACTGATCATCACCAGTAATAACGCAATCACGCAGCTTGCCATCGCGACAATGGCATTGTTCAGATCCGCCATATTTTCCGCATTGCTCTCAAAGGTCATGATGGAAGCTGCCCCGGCGATCCTGCTGCCGATAAACTGGATGGCCGCAACCGCGGTCAGTACCCCGCATGCCACCGGAATCACGTCCAGATATGCTTTCTCGCCCTGCTTCATGGACAATACAAGCATCAGCGCCTCCAATACGGCCGCGATCACAAGGCAGGCCGCCACCGTCGTATTAACGCCCATATTTGCGAAATAATTCGTCTTGCAGTTCTGCAGATAAAGGAACAGCGACACGGCCGTCACGATCATCGTCAGGACCGTCAGGATAAAACCGATACCAATCTTTCTTTTCTCACCCATCTCATTTTCCCCCTTTCCTACTGCTCTTTCTTTTTCATTCCGAGAAGATACATTGCGGCACAGAGTACGGTCAGAATGCCGAATCCCACTCTTAACCCAAGCACCAGATTGTCATACCATGTATTGACCTTTTCAATATGAGTGCCGGTGGACATGCCGTCCATTGCGTTGGAATTGGCCAGCGCATAATTCTGGTACAGCATCACCTGTTTCAGGTCGCGCAGCAGCGTCTCGTCCCGGCTTACATTTTCTACGGTCCAGTAAGGCCATTTTGCGGCAACCGCCTCCATGTTATTGTCCCCTGTATTACAGGTCATGGTCACACCGTTATGTACGGCCTCTTTTAATACCGTGTAATTTGGGTCCTGGATAAAGTCTTCTGACATCAGTCCCTTAAAGCCCCATTCTTTATGGAGGATATTCAGGATCAGCCCTTCATGGGCGTTGCTCTGCGTACAGCCGATCCGGTTATAGGTGGACATCACGCCAAGCGCGCCCGCCTCTTCGATACAGTCCTGGGTTCCCCGGAGTTCATTTTCCCTTGCCGCCTGTTCTGTCATAAATTCGGCGATGCCGGTCCGGTTGATCTCTGTGTCGTTGCATGCCAGATGCTTCGGCGCGATGATGGTTCCATATTCCTGCCCCGCGGCGATAAATGTAGAAGCCTGTCCCGCGGTCAGCACGGCATCCTCAGAAAAATACTCGTGGTTCCTTGCATTGTAAGGCACGCGGTGGAGGTTGGTTCCCGCACCCCAGAAAATGGCGGTGTTCGCCCACAGGGAATAGTTGCCGATGGCTTTGCCCCACTCTTCCATCAGCTGCTTGCTGAAGGTCTGGCCCAGAATCGTGCCATTTCCCATGACGCCCATCTTATAATCTAAGTTCGGATCATCCGGGTCTACGGCACAAGGGTCGCCTGTGGATGCGTCTTTATTGGCATACTGCCCCAGAGGGTAAGAGTTAAATCCATTAGGCCCGTCGTTCTGGATTGCTTCCGGGGAAACGATGGATTCGATGATCTTCGTGCTCGTCCCGCCGAACGCGGTGCGGATCAGGGCTTCTTCCAGTTCAATCTGGTCGATCAGCTGTCCCCAGCGCTCGTCCTCAATGTCGGTCACGCCTTTCAAGTCCGCAAGGGTCAGGCCGTTGTCCGCCCCGAATGTCACGGATGAGGGATCGCCCTGCTCGGTGATCTCCCGGATATCATTGTCCATGATGTCCAGCATCTCATCCGTTGCCGTCAGATCCTGATAGGTCTTCGGCCATGTGCCTTCCCAGTCATTTCTTGTAAGATAAGTCACGGTATCCGGCATATAGAAATTCAGGTCCGCGTCCGCCATCTGATTTTCCACCGGGGTTCCGTTCAAGGTCACCGCAAACGTCTCGTCATCCAGGCCGTCCAGTTCCCAGGTCTTTACATTTCCTTCGTCGCCGTCCGCAAATGCTCCCTGGGCGGCAAGCACGTTGTTCACCGCTTCATGGGCGCCGTTTCCCACGGTAAAATAATAGGTTCCGTCGTCCAGAATCCAGTTTCCGGTGGTTCCCGCCTCATTATCACGGGTGGAATCCCAACTCGCCATATCCTGCGCGTCCGCCGTGATGGTCACCGTCTCGGATTTGCCCGGCTCGATGATCTCGGTCTTTTCGTAGTCCAGAAGCTGGATGGCAGATTTTTCTACCAGATTCTTTTTGTCGTATTCGGTATAGGGGACAGAGGTGTAGAACTGCACCACGTCTTTTCCCGCCACGTCTCCGGTGTTGGTTACCCTGACTTCCGCTGTCACGGTCTTTGCATCCAGATCCACCTTCACGTCTTCCAGTTCCTGCTCAAAGGTGGTATAGGACAGGCCGAAGCCGAAAGGATAGGACACTTCACTGTCATAATCCCATGCGCCGCCTGTGGTGCTCCCTGCCTTAGAAGCCGCATTTCCCTGTCCGAGCACCACGTCCGCATAACGGGTCTCGTAATATTTGTACCCTGTGTAAATCGTTTCCGCTTCAACCTCAAAGAAATTGGTGCTGGTGGACGGGTCAGGGTTGGTCCATGCAAAATTGCCGAAATTTTGTGCCGCCGGAGAATTTGCGTTTTTCACGGCATAGGTGTCGGTCAGATGCCCGGATGGATTGGCCTCGCCGCTCAATACATCCGCAACCCCGTAGAACCCGTATCCGCCGGGCAGGCCGATTTCCATGATCGCGTCCACACCGTCGTTATTTTTAATCTCGTCGATCTCCATGGCATTGGCGTTGTTTAACAGGACAATGACTTTTCCGCCGTTGGACTCTTTGGCCGCAACCGCCGCGTTGATCAGGTCACGCTCGTCATCCGAGAGCCCCAAGGGGTCTGTCTGGTTCAGGTTCTGGGACGGATCCACCCCTGCCTCTCCCGGAAGATAGGTGCCGTTCTCCGTGGAGGAACGGGCAATGGTGACCAGCATCACATTGTAGTCATTCATGCTGTCCTTCCAGGCAGCATCCGTGCTGTCCATGATCTCCTGGGAAGGCTCCCTGCTGGAAAATACCCCGTCCGTAGCCGGTGCGGTGATGTGGTAATATTCGATGATATTTCCCCACATATCAATCTCTGTCTTGAAATTCGATTCCAGGCTTTTATACAATTCCTGCAGGTTCCCGTTGATGGAAAATCCCTTTGCTGCCAATGCCTGTACGAAGTCCACAGTATCCGCGTCTGTACCGACATTTCCATCCGTGCTCCCGTTCTCCGTCAGGGAACTTCCCATATCGCCGCCCTGTACCGGATAATAGCTGGAAAATCCCAGCAGGGAAATCTTCTGTGTCTCGTCCTCAGACAGCGGGAGGGCATTGTTCTCATTTTTCAGGAGTACCGTGCCCTCCTCACTCATGCGCTCGCCCAGCTCCTCGATGGAATCCAAAAGCTCGGTGGTGCTGGAATAATCCGATTTGTAGGTGTACAGATCTTCTCCGTCCGTGTTCTCCGTCACCATCATGCTGCTCTTCGTCCCAAGGAACTTGTCGATGTCCGTGCGGTAGCTGTCTACCAGCGGGCCTGCCGCCAGAGAAACTGCCAGCAATGACGCCGTACAGGTGGACAAGCCGCGCCATAAATTTTTTCTGTAGCTCATCACTTTTTTCTCTCCCTTTCTCGTTTTGATGAAAGGATTATAGCATGTCTTTTTTACAAAAGCGGCACGCAAACGTCATCTGCATATTTTTTAACGTGAATGGAATGGCGGGCCAGACAAAAAGGCTGCCTGAAAATAGCGCTTTCGCGCCGTTCCGGCAGCCTTTTTCAAGCTATTTACGATGGTTCGGATATCAGAATCTCCGCAGCATGGCTTCCCATGCTGTCTGTCACCGTCACTTTTACAATACCGGCTTCCCCGGCCCGGACAACCGCCATCGCTTCTCCATAATAAGTATCGGTCTCGTCCGCGGCATAATTCCCTTTCACATAAGCGTTGGCGCTTCCCAGCCCCATCAGCGTACCATTTTCTACGGAAACCCTCAGCCGCTCCTTCACCATAGGCTTCCAGATTCCGTCCGCGTCCGTATATTGAAGCGGGATAAATACAAGCTGTCCCGGCTTTACCTCCTGTTCCTCCGGGCAGATCCGAAGCTCTGTCTCTCTCCCGGCGGTTTTCAACGTCTGGCGGCCGATCACCCTGCCCATGGCATCATAGGATACCGCCGTGATCTCGCCGTCCTCATATTTGGTTTTAAATACCCTGCGGCACGTGTTCTTATAGGACTTCCGGCCCACGGCTTTCCCATTGACGAGCAGTTCTACTTCCGCCGCCCGGGCATACACTTCCACCGCGGCCGTCTGCCCGGCGCACCCGCGCCATGACCAGCTTTCCAGAGCCTTGGTGAGCTGCCATCCGGTGAGGTTCAGCTTTTCCTTCTGGTATACCGGATTCACTGCGATCAGCGGCCCTTTCTCCTGTTCAAAGGCGACTCTGGTAAACGCGGCCTCTGCCCGGGGCTTTCCCAGCAGGTCCACGCGCCCGTTCCCCCCGGTCATCCGGCAGGCCGGATTTTCCTCTTTATAATCCGAATACTCCGCGGCGCCTTCCCCGGTTTCTCCGATATAGTCCATGCCTGCCCATACGAAATCCCCCAGGATGCGGGTATTTTTCTTCGCTTTCTCCCAGAAGGAATACGCGTCCTTGCAGAAGGTCTCTGTCCCGAGTATCAGCCTGTCCGGATATTTTTTCAGATCGTGCAGGTAACGGAAGATGCCGTAGTTGTAGCCCGCGATATCCATATTCGCAAAAGCGCCCCTTGTCTTGAGGTCGCAGGGATACAGGGTGGCTCCGCATTTCATAAAATAATCTCCGGCAAGGCAGGCAAGGGTATTATAAAATTCACTTCCCACCGGCTTCTTTTTCTTCCCTGCGGCCTGTGTATCCTTTTCCTCTGTCCGTGCATTTTTTTCCGCGATCTTTGCTTTTCTCTCTGCTGCCTGTGCATTCTTTTTTGCCTTGTCGTCGCTGTAAACACCAAATCCGATGGAGCTCAGAAAGTTGAAAAATATATTGATCCCGCAGGTGACCGGCCTTGTGCCGTCCAGGGAATGAAGATACCGTGTAAACTCGCCTGTAAGCTCAATTCCTTTTTTCTGCGCGGTTTCTGACACTTCATTTCCTGTGGAATACAGGATCACGGAAGGATGGTTGTAATCCTTTTCCACCATATCCTTGAGATCCTGTTTCCACCATTTGGGAAGATGATCTACATAGTCGTTCTCGGTCTTGTGGATGTACCATACGTCTACATATTCGTCCATCATCAGCATCCCCAGGCGGTCGCACGCGTCCAGGATGGCCTTCGAGCAGGGATTGTGGGCGGAGCGCAGCGCGTTGTATCCGTTTTCTTTCAGAATGCGCACCTTCCTCTCCTCCGCTTCAGGAAACGCGCATGCCCCAAGGAGCCCGTTGTCGTGATGGATGCAGGCTCCCCGGAGGATGACCCGTTTTCCATTGATGGCAAGGCCCGCATCCTTGTTCCATTCCAGAAGGCGGATCCCGAAGTTTTCCTCCACCGTGTCCTCCCCGAAGGACGCCCGGCATCGGTACAGGCTGGGAGTGTCACAGTTCCAGAGCTTTGCATCAGGGATTGTGATCCGTACAGCGGCCCTGCCGTCTGAATCCGCCTCCTTCTCTGCCACGGGCTCTTCCCCGTCAAAGATCTCAATATGTACCTTTCCGGCCGTGGAAGTCAGCACCTCTATTTCTATGACCGCAGTCTCATAACTGACCGTATGGATCCGCAGGCCGTTCACCGGGATATGCTGTCCCTCCCCTGTCCACAGATACACCGGCCGGTAGATCCCGGTCCCGGAATACCATCGGCTGTTGGGCTGGTCTGCGTTGCGGGCAATGACCCGGATCTCATTTTCTTCCCCGCAGCGCAGTGTTCCTTCCGTATTTACATAGAAATTGGTGTAGCCGTAAGGGCGGGTCATGATCTGTTTTCCATTGATAAAGACCTCCGCATTGTGATAGACCCCTTCAAACTCTATGAGTACGGCCTTATCCCGGTAATCCTCCGGCATGTGGAATACTTTTCTGTATTCGTAGTCCCCTCCTGAGTACCATCCGATGTTATTTTCTCCCCTGCTTTTTTCCGTGCGCGCCTCCGAACGCATCGCGTCGTGTGGCAGGGTTACCGGAAATTCCTCCCCGCCGCTGCTTAAGCACCTGCAGCTCCAGTTGGTATTGAAATCCACTTTTTTCATACTCTGCTTCCTCTCCTGTGTGTTTTCTACTACTCCTAAATTTACCAGCTTACAGGCATATAAGAAAGGATCCGGCGTGAATTGCCTGTTTTTTTACGTTAAATGCAGGAGGAAGGCTGAAATGTTTCCACCCGTATGGTTTGACGCTCTAAAGAGCCTCCAAATAAACAAATCATACCTTTCTTTCAAGCTATTTCAATGAATTGGAAGATTTCTATGGAAATGCCGCTGCTTAGTTGCTATAATGTTTTTGAGCACAATCTGCGGAAAGCAGATATACTGCGCGTCAGATAAATCTGCCGTGCAGTATATCATGATGCGCACAGCCGCAAGAGGGATTATGCCGCTTTGCGGCTGCGGCTGGCGCGATACTCACGGCAGATTTCATCGGCCATGAGTATAATAAATACAGATACAGGGCAGGTCATCGCCCTGCATATCCACTATTTTCATAAAAAATCGGAGGGACTATCATGAAAAAATTATCCATATACTGCCTGTGTGTCACCTTATTTGCCGCCGTTCTCACGGGATGCGGAGCGAAGAAAGAAGGGACTGCGCAGACGGACGCAATCAGTACGGAACGCACAGAAGAAGAAAAGGGCACGGCTTCTGAAAAGGAAGAAGAATACCTGGAAGGCCTTCACCATGTTGAGATCGAGATTCAGGATTACGGCACCATCAAACTGGAGCTGGACGCGGATACCGCGCCGGTCAGCGTCACCAATTTTATCCGGCTTGCGGGCGATGGATTCTATGACGGCCTGACCTTCCACCGGATCATCAGCGGATTCATGATCCAGGGCGGGGATCCCAAGGGAAATGGGACCGGCGGCTCGGATCAGACGATCAAAGGGGAATTTTCGGAAAACGGCGTGGAGAATGATATTTCCCATGTACGGGGCGTGATCTCCATGGCAAGATCCAAGGACCCAGACAGCGCGTCCTCACAGTTTTTCATCGTTCATGAGGACAGCCTGTTCCTGGACGGAAATTATGCCGCATTCGGCCATGTGACGGAAGGGATGGATGTTGTGGACAAGATCTGCGAGGATACCCCCGTGCAGGACGACAACGGCACGGTAGATAAAGATGACCAGCCTGCGATCAAAGCCGTTCGTGTGATCGACTGATCGTAAGCAGAATTTAGGGAGGAGATACGATGCTTGAAAATATACCGTCTCATGCAGCTATGACTGAATTGCTCGGAGAATCCTTGTATGAAGTCTGGCAAGCGTTATGTTCAGCTATTGATGAAAAATACGATATGGAACAATTATGGAATACCGGCGGTAAGAATTGGACTTACGAGTACAAATACCGCAGAGGCGGAAAAACCCTTTGCAGCCTGTACGCAAAAAGCAGTTGTGTTGGGTTCATGATCATCTTTGGAAAAGATGAAAGAACCAAATTTGAAAATATAAGGGGTACTCTTTCTGACGCCGTCTGCAGGCAATATGATGAGGCAAAAACCTATCGCGACGGAAAATGGGTCATGTTTGAACCGACCGATACGGCTGATTTCGATGATTATATGAAGATGCTGGCTATTAAAAGAAAACCGAATCGGAAATAGCAATTACAAAAAGACTGTCGGAAACGGCATCCTTCAACCGTTCCGGCAGTCTTTAAAAGATTCCTTTAGAAAAAGAATGGCATTATACGGTTATCTCAAACAGCCGTTTTCCCTGAATATGAACCTCCTTCTTTCCCGGCTGCTTTTTCTTATTAAAGCTGAAGGTCAGAAGATAGCCTTTATCAAGATGGTACAGATCCAGGTAGTCGATCAGCTGCTGTTCCCCCTCTTCGTTATATTTTGGTCCATGCCATATCTTGATTTCTATCACGCTTTGCCTGCCAAGATAATCCACGACAATATCCGTGTGCGTCTCATCTCTCGTCTGCGCCTCTACATAAAAATTCCCCGTTCCGTTAATGATCGGGCGCAGATATAAAAGAAACAGCTTGCGGCCTTGCTTTTCCACAAATTTCTGATCCGCGTCACGGTATATGTCCGTATAATATTCCAGAAATTTCTCCATGACCAGATCCATATCCAGCCATCCGTTTTTAATAAACTGACTGTTGTATCCGGTCGGGAAAAACGGATGATCCGCCTTCACCGTCTCTTCCGAAAGATAGTACTGGTAGAGGTGCATTTCAAAAATGCGGTTGGCAACCACAGTCTTTCCGTCCGATTCCTTCAAAAATCCGAACATCACGCCAATATTCATTGCGGTATTGTATGCATAAAATGAATATTCGGCGCCATTGAACAGAATGTTATGAAGAATCGTGTTCAATTCCGGGTATTCCGCCAGATGCTTGATCATATCGTCAAACAATGTATTCGGTTTTCGGAGCAGCATACCGACCGCGTCCATGATTCCTTCCTGCGTCCACGGTATTTTTGCAGAAAATTCCGGTTTCCGGGATACCGCTTCATCCGTCAGCTTACAGATTCGGGATACCAGATACGGATAGCCGGATGTATAGTCATAGATAAGTCTGGAAATCCCGCCGATATCCATCCCCGTGCGGCGGTCTTTCTCATAATCAGAAAGCATCCCTTCAATATCCTGTGCGGAAAAGCTCATATCTACATTAAAATCTGCCGCAATGTTCCAGGGACTGTTATACTGGTGCTCCATTTCTTTTCGGAGCTTCAGCTTCAGATTCTTAATATCATACACACCTGCCAGTATAACGGACTGAAAGGTTGGAATCTCCGTTCTGCTCAGATATTTACTTCTCAGCAGACCAAGAAAATTCAGGAAAAGCTCATGCGTTCCAGCCTGATCCACTTCATCGATCATTAAGACCAGTGGTTTGTCTGCCCAGCCGCACAGATCTGATATAAAATCCGACAGTTTCCAAAAAGGCATCAAAGAATGCTCGTCTTCCGCTTTCTTTTTACACTCTTCTGCTATTTCTTTGGAGATTCCGCTCTGTCTGTCATATTTTAAAGAATTGTATAATAACCTCAGGAAATATTTGCTGAATCTATTTTCATCCGAAAAGTTTTCCCGGCTCATTCCTTCAAAGCTGATGGATATCACAAGGTACTCATCTGACAGCATATTTTTAAGACACTTGAGAGTCGTTGTCTTTCCATACTGCCGGGCTCTGTTTATTGTAAAATATTCCCCGAGTCCGATCAGCTCCCGAATCTCTTTCAGGCGGTCCCCGATATCTACCATATAATGTAACTCAGGTATACATACTCCGGTAACATTAAATCGCTTTCCCACGTCATCAGCTCCTTCCCTGGCGGACATGACCTTTTTGCCACTGTTTTGTCATTTCATTATATAATAAAGTCTTCTATTTGTGTAGCAGAAATTGAAGGAAGCAGAAGTATCCATTACAAGGCGTAGCTTGCATCCTCCCAGCCAATCAGGGTGGTGATTGCCTGGGGAGTGAACAGCAACCGTTTCACAGCATATCAATTCCGCACTCCAACGCGATGGCCATATATTTATCCTTACAGCTCATGCCGTAATCCGTCAGATCCCGTGGCTCCCATTTGTCGGAATCCAGGCTGTCCGCCCCGTAGAAAAACTGGAGGATCGGGATCTTCCGGAAGCGGGCGGCGGCCATCGAAGCGGAGCATTCCATCTCCACCGCAATGCAGCCCTGCTTTTTGCGCTCCTCCACCGCCTGCCTTGTTTCCCGGTAGATGGCGTCCGACGTCCAGATCTTTCCCACCACATAGGGGATCCCATGCCGTTCCATGCACCTGACCGCCGCATCAACGGATGCTCTGTCCGCATGGATCTCCTCGCTTTTCGGGATATAGTGGTAGCTTGTGCCCTCGTCCCTGACCGCTGACGACGGAATGATGATCCGGTTGTCCGCCGCGGCCTGATCCAATACGCCGCAGCAGCCGAACTGTATGAGCTTCTTCGCTCCCATGGCGATGACCTCCTCCAGGCCCGCCACGCAGGCAGGAGCGCCTACCCGGGAAAGGAATAAGCCCATTTTTTTGCCCGCGTATTCGATCTCATATACGGGAAGCTGTCCGTTTGCGGTATACAGATGAGCGATGACCTTCGCCGGGTTCCGCTCAATAAAATCGTTTATGATGCCTTCGGAAAATGTGGTGACGCACACCTCCGGAAATCCGTCCACTTTGGGGGTGAGATCACGGGGGTTGATCATTGCGTCCCGGTCTTCACAAAATCGGTCAAATATAGTTGCCATTTTAAACTCACTCCTTTACTAATATTTTTTTGATCTCTCTGATGATCCCGGAGGGGATCTCCTCATCTACAGGCATCAGCCTGCTGTACATCCTGACTCCCTGGTAGGAAAACAGGATCAGATGAAATACCGCGTCCATATCCACTTCCTGAAATTCCTGCCTGCCGATCCCATACCGTATCAGCTTTTTCCATGCATCCGCGGAAAGCTGGTACTGCGCGTATAGCGTATTTTCCCGGTCTGCAAGGTCCGGAAGGCTGAAATACTCGTAGATCGCCAGGCTTAAAGACGACCGGCTGTCGAGCATTTCCCTCCTGTAGACCTCCAAGATGTCATTCAGGATCGTAACGGCGGACTGCCCCTGCCCGATCCTCCGGTCGATCTCCTGATCCTGGCGGTCCATCATATCGCTGATCATCTCCTGAAAAATCTGGCGGGTACTGTCATAATGGCAGTACAGACCGCCCCGGCTCAGCCGGGCGGCTTCACAGATATCCTTCATGGTGACCTGCTTAAAGCCCTTCTCAGCAAATAAGGCCGCCGCGCAGTTTTTGATATGTTCCCTTGTTTTCTGTCCTTTTTTATTCATGGCATGCCCTTTCTTTCCGACACATGTGTCGGTTCTTATTATACGACATGCATGTCGGAAAGTCAATCAATAAATTCTCCAGCCGTACAGGTGGAAATATTTCCGTTACTGTTCACTCGCTGCACGGCACCCGGCCGGGGTATGAACAGTAGCATTTTTCCCTTTGACAGCAAAAACCCGCCCGTCTGCTTCATTTGCGTAAAATCCTCATATGTCCTGCCGATATCTACAGTATCACGTATCTGTCCTGAACAGTTACGGTGCGGTATCTAATTTATAAGGAATCATTATTCAAAATCAAAGGAGGATTTCATATGTCAATGCAGAATCTTATGATGGCAGGAAATACACTGATGCAGATGCGTACCATGCAGTCTGCCAGTACACAATTACAGGGCCGGGCAAATGTATTGAAATCGGAGCTGAAGCACGATAAAAATCCCAGCAAAAATAAAGAAGCACAGATGGAAGAGCTGGAAGGCAGGGCACAGGATGTCATGGGGCAGATGATGGAGGCCGCTCAGAAGACAAATGAAGAACTGAACAAGACTGAAACGGAAAAAGTGGAAAAAACCGAGAAAACCGAAAAGGACGAAACGGGCAGGACGAAGGAAAAACAGGAGGAAGAGGATTCCGAAAAGGCTGTGACGGACCGTGTGGAATTGTCCGGAACCGGTCAGGGAATCGGAATCTCCGTGCCGGAGCTTACAGTTTTGGACTTTGGATACGGCTATACCAGTACCGGAACGCCGCAGGCCGCGCTGCAGGCGGCTCTCAGGGTGGATGTTACGGTATGATTCGTTTCGAAAGGCCGCCGGCGACGGCCTTTCTGCACAGAGTCTTATATCACCATAAGGAGGGTTCCCGCGCCGATCAGCACACATCCGATCAGGGATTTTGCCGTAAATTGCTCATGCAGAAATACAAACGCCAAAACCAGTGTGATCACCACGCTCAGCTTATCAATCGGCACCACCTTCGACGCCTCGCCCAGCTGCAGTGCCCGGTAATAGCACAGCCACGATCCGCCCGTTGCCAGACCCGACAGGATCAGGAACAGCCAGCTTTTTCTGCTGATCTCTGAAATGCCGTTCTGCGCATGGGTCAGGAATACCATCCCCCATGCCATTATGACGACAACTACGGTCCGGATGGCTGTTGCCAGATTGGAATTGACTCCTTCGATCCCGACCTTCGCCAATATAGAAGTAAGTGCCGCAAAAACTGCGGACAGCAGTGCAAATATAAGCCACATCTTTTTTATTGCGCCTCCTTTTCCTTTCCGTCAGATTTTCCGGACTATTTCCTGCCCTGCGAATACCGCGATGAGTCCGGCCGCCACGCTCAATACCGCATACAGCACCGCAAGCTTCATTCTTCCATCCTCGATCAGGCCGCCTGTTTCCAGCGCAAAGGATGAAAATGTCGTAAATCCCCCGCAGATCCCGACCTTCAAAAACAGTACGGCTTTGGGATTCAGCCAGTTTGTTTTCACCGCCAATGCCGCTATCACGCCGATGAGAAAACAGCCTGCCGCATTTATGAGAAATGTCTTTACCGGAAATACACACCCTTCTCTCAGCGGGATCAGTCCGATCAGATATCTGCAGACCGCTCCGATAAATCCGCCGAACCCGACAATGATACACTCTGCCATGATTGACTCCTTTTGCTTTGCAGTATTTTTTATAGTTTGCCCTTATAGTATAGCATAGATTACCGGTTTTCGGAAAAAAATTCCAAAATCTCAGTTTTGTAACAATAAATAGATAAAACTGAGATTCCGGATTGCAGCCATACAGCCAGAAAAAATGAGAGGTGCTTCAAATGAAACATCCTCTCAAATATCCTACTTCCCGCAAAGTCCGCGGCTTTCTCTTTTTTTCCTCCTTGCCGCTGAGAACCCGCCGATGCCCATGATAAACAGTGCGCCGGCCGCCATGATCTCCCACGGTCTCCGGGGCTGTCCGCTCTGCTGACCCGGATCCCCGCCGCCTGTCATTGGAGATTTTACCGTCATGTCCTTGCTGTCCGGTTTGGACGAAGAATCCCCGGACCCGTCAGCCGGATTCGTGAAACCATTTCCGCTGCCGCCGGCCGGCCGGTAGGCAGATTCTGTATTTTCATTGGAATCTGCCCTTATGATGGTGACAATTGCCGTTATATTTTTATAATTGTCCTTATCCTCCCCGACATAGACTGCTGTTGCTTTCTGGGGGACTCCCTTTCTGAGGCCCGTATTTTTATCCGATTCCTTCCACTCCCAGCCTGCCGGAAGCTTTACATCCTTTACCTTTTTATATCTTTCTGCCACTCTCATAACATCGGACGGCTTATTCGGCGGATATTCCGCCTTTTCCACGGTCAGCTTCAATGGATCCGTGCTGTCAGCGGCAGTATAATTACCCTGCTCCGGGATACCGGCTTTGACGGTGTATGTTCCGGCATTGGCGGGCAGGCCGGCGGTAAAGTCGGCGGATCCTTCCGCCGCATAGGAATAACGGATCTCCCCGTCAAATATTTCTCCGTTGGTCAGCGTCACAACCGGCGGAGTGACTGCGGCCTGGCTGCCGGAATAGATCACGGTCTGCGCAGCGGGATCCCAGGTGATCACAGGCACAGCCCTGGCAATCTGAAAATTCACCGTCCGCGTAAAGCTCAGGACGCCTTTTCCTGTAACAGTCACGGACGCCTCTCCGGCATTGATGTTATTGCTGTAAGTGATATCGTAGTTTGACGCATCCAGAACCGCGCCGTCCAGGGTAACGGTAACACCGGGCCTTTTCTCCTGTCCGTCATAGATCAGACCGTCTGCACCACTTAAAGTAACGGCCAGCCTGGAATCATCCGGCGAGCTGTTGCTTCTGCCGATGGTCAAAGGTCCTGTGTACACGACTTCATTGCTTTTCTTCACAAGGTTGACCACATTTGTCTCCCACTTCACCTTGCAGTCTGCGGGCAGATAGCCTTCCGGAATGCGGAATGCCTGATCTGGATTGCTGCCGGAAGAGAATGCTCCCCCACTGGTCATTGATGCCCTGACATTGTAAACACTGCAGTCAGCCTTAAAGCAGCCGCCCTCCTGGACAGTAAACACTCCGGCCAGGTTATAGCTGCTGCCTGGATTCATACCGTAGAGCTGCACTCCCCATGTCCCGGAAACCTCCAACAGGCCGCCGTCACCCACGACAACCGTTCCGGCGGATATGGCAGGAACGCCCAGGGGGCCTGTACTCTTTGCAGTCAGTGTCCCATATACTGTCACAGTGGAGTTTGTTCCGCCGCTGGCGCCAATGAATATCCCGCCCTCGGCCATGACACTGGCTCCTGCCGCTACTGTAAGAATATTGCCGTCGCCGCCGCTGATATTCATTTCCTGTATCACTGTCAGCGTGCCCGTTCCGGTGAAGTTCAGTTTCGTATTCTTCGGGTCAACAACCTTCAGCTCTTGAATGGAGCAGTCCCCCGTTGTCTCGATCGTTACTGCGGCATCCGGCAGAGTCACAGTGCTGTTAATACGCACATTTTTCAACTGGAGCTTATTGTTGCTGCTGTCCCAATAGTAGCCTTGCGTATCCAGATCGCCGGGATCTGTAACTGTACCGCTGAAGTCAAGAGCATTGGAAACCTCAATCGTGCCTGAAGCCAGTGCCGCGGCCGCCTCATATGCGTATCCGGCCGTATACTCTGGGTAATGCCTGCAAAGCTCTGCCGTTTCCTTCGAAGCATACACTGTCATTTCTCCTACCGGCAGCATATGGAATACCATTGCGGCCGACAGAATGATGCCCATGGTACGATGCGCCATGACTCGCTTTATCTTCTTTTTGTATGGTGTGAAATCAGGTTTCATAACAGTAAATCCTCCAAAATATTCATTTGTCTTTGCAGACATCCCCTATTAAGATAGCTGATTTTCGGCAAAAAACAAGATTTCTGGCAGGAACGTCAATTTTCTGGCAGGAATGCCTTGAAAATTGACTTTTTGGTATCACATTTATGACCTGTTAAACGGAAAGGATCATTTAATGGCTGGTAAAATCTATTGTTGCCTTTATCCTGCTCCCATTTGGTATCTCCCGTTCCTATAATGGAATTCAATATGGATCATAGTAAGCCCGTTGATTAAAAGGTCAAATCGCCTGTCCCTTGCGGGAACCTTGCTGTACTTTTTTATTGCAAATATAGAAAACCGTTTTCGCTTCATTCTCTACGTTTTTTCCACCACTTCACTTGTTTTAAAATCTTACGCTTAACAGCCGCCGTCAAATACGCCTTATTTAAATTTTTCTTATTGTATTCCAAATAACTACCCCGCGACTTTTTAATCAATAAATCTGTAAAAAACTGTTCCCACGAAAAATATTGACTGCTTTCAATATAGTTTTCCCACTTTTCACTCATCGTTCTTATTTCTTTATCGTTTAGCACGCCAGACACTATAATCAACCATTCAAATGATTCGGGCAAATACAGTACCACTTGTTTCTTCTGCCCTGTCACTTGCAGAACCTTTTCTATCTCGGAGCCAAATGCCGCGCCGTCTGCAATCACGACAATTTCCTCGTCTTTACTCTTTAACAGTTCTGAGCATATATTGGACTTTCCAGCCGCTGAAACACATTCTATTCCTATTTCATTGCAAATACTCGCAAAAAACTGATATCCTGCGTTCGAGTCTTCCGTAACAACTTTCTTTGGTCTCAGTTCACTTGTATCCACCTTATCTGTATACAGTTGGTATATTTCATGATATAGAGGCTTTAATCCACCATATTTCCCCGATGAACGAATCCCATAAATTTCTTCCACGCTATAAGGCAACGTTGAAAGCCCCTCCCGGGTTACCAATACATAATAATTGTCCGTCCCCTGGATGAAACGCGCAAACTCCGCGGATGACACAAAACGATTTCCCTCATCCACAAACACAACACTTTGCGCTATATCAGACAACTGCTTTTCCCATCCATTTCCCTCAATCACAACACACTCTTTCTCGCAAAACAATTCAACCCCGCTTTCATCTCCAAGGCTTTTATACTCCCTTATCATGTCTACCAGCGTCGTTTTCCCAGTTGCACTGTCTCCCCTGATAATGGTAAGATTCCTCCGAAGGACAAATTCGTACTTTATCCTCTCATTTTGTACAATAATATGAACGCTGCCTTTCATTTTCCCACCTACACATACTGAATCGCCGCCGCAACCAGTTCCTCCATACAGTGAACAACCCTGTCATTATTTAAGACTCTGATATCAAAATTTCCATTTCCAAAATCCATCATATATCTAAGATTAATCGTGACGTCCTTTTTCTCCGCTATCCTCAAAAGCCACTTTGCACAATTGTTGCCACAATTCGTGGCGTTAAATACCTTGTCCGGCCTGTTCTCAATCAGCATCAGCGTCTTCACCCCACCGGACAAGCCTGTCGGCGGTATTTTCCCCAATACCGGACTGTCTATCACACCACCATCAATGACCTTTGACTTATCGACATCCGCAATCATCTCTACCGATAGCGGTGCTGTGATCCACTCATCATGATACACGTTTTTAAAATACACCGATGTATTAAAAATCACGTCCTTCATGTCACCAAAAAAAATGTTTAACATATTACAACTCCTTACAACACCAAAACGTATTTACAGTCTATTTTCAACCCACGATTTATTCGCAATTATATGCCTATAATATCACGCAAACATACTTTGCATCTGGGAATGTTCAGATCCGCCGCGCCCCTGAACAAACCCCCTTATATAGCCCGGCTCTGCGGCGTATTTCTTTGCATTCAGCAAAAGGGAGCCGGAACCCATGCAGGGATCATACACCTTGATCAAAAAAGAGTCTGACAGATTTTTCCAGTTCCGCCATCTTAATCCCTCCATTATTGCCTTTCAATTTCCACCATGTCATCCATTCCGCAGCCAAGAGCCATGCGGACCCTTACCAGCACATCCATAGCAACATATTCGTTGTTGCAGTCCCGTCCATACAATTAAATTCAGTAATATGGTAAATTATAGCAGATGACTGTCGAAATTACAATTGTATTGTTCGAAAAATCAAGCAAATGCAGGATAATATCTGTCAATTCTTTACTGCCTCGCCCTTTTATCCTTCTGTCTTGCCTGATAATCCCTATGCGCCTCTCTTTCATCTGCTCTTTATTATATACAATCTCTAAATTAGAAAAGGATCAAACAATCTGACCCACAAAATTGTTTGATCCTTTTTTCATTCTGCCTGTTTTAGACGGTACTCCTTTTATAATTTTGCAATGTACTTTCCCCTGTCGGCATCTGAAATCTTCATAGCCGACATTGCCTGCTCCGCTGTCCACTTCATAGAGTCCATTAGATTTCTGATTGTTTTAAGCAACGTTTCCTGTTCTTTTTCTTCAAAATCTTCCTTCATAAGTTCTCTCAATGCGTCACACATAACTTTATCACACCTCCTGATTGCTTCATAAATCTCTTTATTTGCAGAAACACTGACCTGCAGAACCGCGTTTATATTATTTTTTGTCCCGGGTTCGGATATCTGTGTCATTCTTTCAACAATTCCCGCTGAAATTCAAGATCTCCCTTGTTCGATATAAATTCCAGCTCCGCCGCTCACTACATTTTCTATTCATATACTAGCATTAGCAACAAAATTTCGCAAGTCATTTGAATAGGATGTTTTTTCACAAAAAGTAACTTGACATAGCCTTTATTGATTGATAAAGTACACTCGATGTACTATCATACATATAGTACATCGAGTGTACTTTTAGGAACAGGAGCAGGAATATGGATAAAATGATAAGATCATCCGAACAGATTTCACTTTTTTGCAGGCTCAATATTCATACGAAGCGGGAACTGCCGATCCGTTCCAGCGAAATGGGGATGTTGATCTACCTTGTAAAGACAGAGGAAGAAAAAACTCCGAATGCCGTTGCCAGGTTTTTTAAGGTTTCAAAATCTATGGCAACGAATATGGCGACTTCTCTGCTGAACAACGGGTATATCAGGAAAAAGCAGTCTGAGACAGACAAACGCAGCTTTTGCCTGCTGCCGACGAGCAAAGCGATACGTTTGGTAGAGGAAACGTATGAAGAATATTTTAAAATGATGTCTGTACTGGAGTCGAAAATGGGAGAAGAAGATTTTGACAGATTGGTCAGCCTTCTGGAAACAGCAAATAAAATTTTATTGGAGGAAAAAAGCAATGGGTAGGATTTTGATCACTGGCGCGTCCGGAAATGTAGGAAGGTATGTGGCGCAGTATTCTCTTGAAAACGGACAGGAGATCACAGCGGCAGGTACGCATACGGATACGCTTGCTGAAATGTTCGGAGACAGAGCCGAAATCGTTTATTTTGATTTTACGAATCCGAAGCCGTCCCTTGCAAAAAAATACTGGATAGAAGTCAGGGGCCTGGAAAAGGAATACTGCACCGTGATGAGCATATTGTATCTGATGACACGCCTCGGGACAGCAGAGAAGGTCACTTCCGTTTTTGAGGAGATCATGGGAAAGAAGCCGCGGTCATTTCAAGAATTTGTCAGAAAGAACGCGGCTTCCTGGAAATAAAGATCAGGTTTTCAAAAGCATTTTTTCATTCTGCCTTAGTGAAGCCTTACATTGCAAGAAGCCGGGGTATGACATGCATCGTTACATGTCACACCCCGGCTGACCTTCCGTTAATGCATCATCCCTCCCGGGCCGCCTTCTGGTTCCGTATATCCTGATGTTGCTCCTTCCGAAGTCCCTCCGTCCGCAACCTCCAGTTCAATCTGTTCACTCTCATCCGACGCTTCCGCCAGATCACCGTCTCCCTTCGCGGTAAGGCTGATCTTATAATTTCCTGCTTCTGCCGTAATCGTTTTTTCACAGCTATAGCTTGTCATCGGTCCCATCATGACAGCGGTCAGATCGTCCTCCGTGATCGTCTCTGTCTGGACCGCTTCTCCGCTTTCATCATAGATGTTGATATCAATATCCGTAAGCATTTCTTTATCATTATAGGCCGACAGCGTGTCTGCGCACAAAGTAACTGTTACGGATGTCCCATCCTGCACATACTTAAATTCCGGTACGGACAGCTTGCCCGATACGGTAAATTCCTGCACGATCGGCTCCGAAGCTTCCCCCGATGAACGGAACTCGATCAGGTTGGCATGGCAGCTTCCGAACGGAAGCTCTGACAGATCCACATTTCCGCTGATCTCGCCTTCCCCTGTCAGTCTGGAAGAGGCCGCGACGTAGGATTCGCCTTCCTGCCCTTCTTCATCCAACGCGTAAACCCACACCGTATAATAATCCGCCTCTGCATTTCCTGTGAAAGAAAAATCACCTGCCGCGCTGTCAAACACAAATGCATTGCTGTTTTCCGTGCTGCCGGCCGCCCCGTCGGCAGTCTCCGTTCCTTCCGCACTTCCCGCGGCTTCCCCGGATGCGCCCAGCGTCGGCATGATCAGGGAAGTCACCAATAACAAAACGGAGAGCAGAGACATCAGATACTTCGGAGCTGATACGGAAGCAATTTCCTTTTTGTCCAGTCCTGCCAGGATCATAAATCCGAACACCACGCAGCCTGCTGCCGCTCCATAGGCATATTCTGCGTAAATACCGTCATCACGATCGTCGCCGAAAATGAGATTGCCTCGGCCGGCGCCATTTTCTTCAGATCCTTTAACCCATGCAGCATCCGCAGTCCCAGCACCAGCATCACCGCGTCCGCAATCTGGAAGGAGGCATAGATCACGTTCGGGAAAACGAATCCCGCGTGTCCGTACTCCGGCACGCTTTTTGTATCGGTGGCAAAGGCTTCATCACGCTTTCGATCGCATTGTCAAGCGCATTTCCAAAAATGGTATATAAATCTACTTTTCCGACAAAATTTAACCTCTCTCCATCCGCCATGCAAGTCATGTTGATCCGGTTCGCCTCGCAGACCAGGCTCTTTTCCGTAAGCACGGTATCCAGGACAGGATTCCCGGTTTTGACCATCGAATCATAGATCATGACCGAACGCTCCAGCTCCTTTAACTGCTCGTCGATCTCCTGCTCATCCTTCAGCTTCCGAAGGGCTTCCATCTGGTAGCGGAGGTCGTGGCACTTCCGGTTGATCAGGTCGATATTTTCCTGTGAGATCTGATACTGCTCCTGCTGTCTGTATAAAATCTGCCGCAGCATATCCGTTTCTATCTCCGCTCTCTGCGTCTTTTCCAGACCATTTTGGATGTATAAGAGCAGCGCGCACGAAATACCGACAGTCAGCCGGAACAATGTGATCATATTGGAGCCTGTTTCCGGTTCCTCTCCCAAAAGCCAGAAGATAAACTGATAATTCGAAAGCAGCATGTATGCCCCCATAACGCTGAAGCAATAAAGAAGCTTCTGCCTCCCCACATGATAATGATTTTTTGTCTCCAGCTTCCAGATCAAAAAATTCTTTACCGGAAACAGGACGAGCAGCATTCCGCACAGATAGCACAGCATATACACGCCGTGATCCCGTCCATACCGGGCATTTCGATGTCCATTAAAATAATGTCATATACGGGCTGATAATTGAATACGATCTTATTTCCGTCCCGAAATACATCGACATCGATCATCGCTCCCTGTTCTGTAATAAATCGGCTGATATATTCCCTGATCGCTGCAATATAGCTCTTGTCATCTTCTACGACCGCAATCTTTATCATGTCCCTCTCTCCCTTTTCCCATCAGCCTTATATTAGCAATTCTGCAGGAATTTCAGGCTTTTTCGGCATGATTGGTATTTTTTCCGGCATAATCCGCAGCGAAAAGATCTTGTTTATTATGTAAGCCTCCTGTCATTTCACATCACACTTTCATGTTATTTTCAACCGTGCAACTTGAATTAATTAGTTTTTTTGCTTTTACTCTTATTATCTTCTTTGGGCTGCTCAACCTCTTTCACAACTTCATCGATAAGCTTCGCAAAATCCACGGCATTTTTAGAAGTAATAACAGGCTTTCCCGTTTCCGCTTCCAGAGCCTGCCGTGCGATTCCCGCCACTCGTCCGCCGCGGCGGGCAACCTTCTGATTTTCTTCAAAGGTTGTCGGTTTTTCTTCTTTCGATATATCTGTGGTAGAAGTTTCAGCAAGCATATTCAAAATAAGCTCTGTCGTACTCATATTATCACGCAGATTCTGTTTTTTCAGCCCTTTCAATTTTTTATATTGCTGTGTGTTCATTCCAGACCAGGCTCTTGTGATCTCATTTGTTAAAATTGCGTATTCCCTGCTCTGTGTCACCCCTCTGTCCTGCCATTCATCCGTCAGTTCTTTGCGGACTTGGATGGCCTGCAGCCGCTGATTTATCCATTCTCTGGTATAGCCTTTTTGCAGGTATGTAGCAAGGGCCCGGTCAATTGTCAGCTCAGGGTCAATCGTTTCCTCAATACGCTCCGCGCCGACATTGGCCAGCCATGCTTTGAACGGCTCCGCCTTTGGTGACGGAATGGATTGTATAATGCGCAAAAGCTGTTCCATTGTCGCAACATCTGTTTTGCGTTTTTTTCCGTCGGAAGCAGTCATTTTCAAACCGTGACAATTTGTCACGGTTTCATTTCCCTCATTTTTTAATCTCTGCTTTAACTTCCGCCAATATGCTGTCGGGTCTACGCTGTCCGTCAGCACGGCAACAACATCCACAATAGAGAAATACCATTCTTCCTGTTCCTCATCCCAAGCGGTACGAATTTTTCTATCTTCAAATAATTGAATTTTATCGTTTTCCATAATTATTTTCCCCTTTCTGATAAAGTGATATCCGGCCGCAAGATTACGGCCTGCCTTAACATTTCATGTCTGTCATATCCCTTTATCAATCCCAATCCGTGCGCTCCCTATTCCGCAAGGATCTCATCGATCCTTTTCAGCTCTTCCTCCGAAAAATCCGTCCCTTCAAGAATCTTTACATTGTTTTCAATCTGCTCCGGCCTGCTTGCGCCGATCAGGACGGTGTTCAGGTGGTCCCCGCGAAGGTTCCAGCAGAGCGCCATCTCCGCAAGGGTCTGCCCTCTCTCGCCCGCCAGATGGTTCAGCCGCTCCACCTTTTCCACCAGTGCGGCTCCGATATCCTTCTCCTTGAGGAAATGATTTCTCGCGGCCCTGCTTCCTTCCGGAATCCCGTGCAGATAGCGGTCTGTCAGGATCCCCTGTGCCAGAGGGGAAAAGGAAATGCTGCCGACTCCCAGCTCTTTCAGCGTATCCTTCAATCCTTCGGTCTCGTATCTCCGATCCAGCATATTGTAGCGGAACTGATGGATCAGAAGAGGGGTATGGTTCCGGGCAAGGATCTCAGCCGCTTTTTTCGTCTGCTCGGCGCTGTATTTGGAAATTCCCACATACAGGGCTTTTCCCTGGCGCACCATGTCCGACAATGCCTCCATCGTTTCCTCAAGGGGCGTTTCCGGATCCGGTCTGTGATGATAAAAAATATCCACATAGTCAAGCCGCATCCTCTGAAGGCTCTGGTCCAGGCTTGCCATCAGATATTTTCTGCTGCCGCCGTCGCCGTAAGGGCCCCTCCACATATCATGCCCCGCCTTCGTGGAGATCAGCATTTCATCCCGGTAGGGACGCATATCCAGATCCATGATCCGGCCGAAATTTTCCTCCGCCGAGCCGTAAGCCGGCCCGTAATTATTTGCCAGGTCAAAATGTGTGATCCCCTGGTCAAAAGCCTGATGCACCATGGCCCTCTGATTTTCAAAATTGTCAACGGAACCGAAATTGTGCCAGAATCCCAGCGCGATCCTGGGAAGCAGGATTCCGCTTCTGCCGCATCTTACATATTTCATGCTTTCATATCGTTCTTCTCTTGCCTTGTACATCTCAATCCTCCATCTTTTCTTCCATCAGCGCAAATAGTTCAACTTTAATAATATCATAACCTTCTCAACAAAAGCTATCAATTCTTTTTTCTCCAAAGGATTTTTCCTTTCCGGATCCAATTTGGGACGTAACCAAAGCAATACATAAGGGATAAAAAGGGTCGCATTTACCCTTACAGCAAAAATCTCTAATTTCACACCCCTCTTCTTATCTCAATCTCATACACCTTCCCATCTTCCAGCCCATACTCCTTGAAAAAGCTTCTCTCATTTACCCCAAAGGAAATATAGGATGCCAGATCCTGGAACACCAGCGTCTCCCCGACTGCCACATCTCCGAACGTCTTGGCATACACTGTTCTTCCGTTGAAAATCTCTTCTCCATCGCGGCGGATCGTGACTTCAAGCGGATCCCCATAACCAAATCCCGTCTCCGCAAATTCTTTGTTTAAAATATTCGTCTCTGCCGTTCCATACGGATCATGGCTTTCGATCACGCCTTTTGCATAGCCTTCTCTTACCTCTGCCGGATAAACCGCATGGCGGATCATCTCCTCCACCGGGTAGGCCGGGCCGACCTCCTCAAAGGAGATCACTCCCGCCGCCAGCCTGGCGCCGCAGTATGCGAAGATATCCCTTCCGTGAAATACATTGACATTTTCCCCGCCCTGATAGCGGTTCACATTTTCATCAATTTCGCGAATTTCGCTGACTCCGATATTTTTTTCCAAAAAGGTCAGTGTTCCATTATCCGGTGTCACCACATAACTTCCATTCTTCAATTTTGCCGCGCAGGCCCTTCTTCCGGTTCCCACTCCCGGATCTACCACGGATACGAATACCGTTCCCTCCGGCCAGTACGGAACCGTATACTGCAGGCAGAAGGATGCTGCCCTGATATCAAATGCCGGAAGCAGATGTGTGGCGTCGCACACCTTTAACTCCGGATCTACCAATGCCGCGACTCCGTGCATGGAAGCTACCAATCCTGAATCAATCCCAAAATCTGAAAAAAATACTACATATGGTTTCATTTTATTTCCTCCTATTCTATGTTACCAATTTGCACAGCAAATTGATTGCTTTGTCATAACAATTTTCAATATTTTACACAAGTTCCAATGTAATGGTCCAGTCCGGACCGCATTCGATATGGTAAGAATCTGTCATATTTTTCGAGTTTACTGCAATCTCGATCGTCTTCGTTTCACTGTTCATCAGCAGCGGTTCGCCGATCTCTACGGCTCCAAAGCTGGTCACATAAGGAACCTTTCCCTGATAAACGGTCTGCTCCCGGTTCCGGATCGTCACCTGGAACACATCCCCGTATTCCGCCCCGCATTCCTTCATCACTTCCATCGGAATGTTCGAGGACACCAGCCCAAAATGATAGTCGATCGCGTCGATCATACCTGTGATCACATTTCCAGTTACCTTCGGCTCCACAATGGTATGACGTACAATCTCTTCCACCGGATACGCTTTCCCCACACCTTCAAAATCAATCACACCGGATGCCAGCCTGGCCGCCGTATACGCAAAGACGTCCCGTCCGTGGAAGATATTCACCCCTTCGCTTCCCGGAAGCCGGTTCACCGTCTCGTCAATTTCCCGGACCTCCTCAATTCCCGGATGGCGGAGCATATGGGTCAGAGATCCGTTATCCGGAGTCACAACGTAGGATCCATTTTTCAATTTTGCCACGCATCCGCGTCTGTCCGTTCCCACTCCCGGATCCACCACAGATACAAAAACCGTGCCCTCCGGCCAGTAATCCACCACAAACGCCAGGGAAGAGGACGCCGTATAAGTACTGAAATTCGGAATATCATGGGTACTGTCAAAGGTGCGCAGCTCCGGATCTACCATCATGCATACGCCTTCCATGGTACAGGTAGAAATGTCCTTTGAAAAATCTGTCTGCATTACAATTGCCGGTTTCATTTTTTGATTCATCATTATTTTAATACCTCCTCAAATTCTGCTGTATCGTATGAAAGGCCCTGTTCCTTTCTTGCCTGTGCTTCTCTCAATGCTTCGATCCTCTTTCTGGTAACCGGAGACAGGAGCATGACCAGTCCCGCCAGCATCATGAAGATCCCCGGATAAATGGTAAACAACGACTCGATCGTTCCGATTGCTTCTGCGCCCTGCTCCGCCGCTTCCGGATCAAATCCGCCGATCTGCATCAGCATTCCCAGCACGAAGGAAGCCACGGCGCCTCCCAGTTTTAACAGGAGAGAATAGTAGGACATGATAATTCCGTCTCTCTTTTTCCCGTTCTTAAATTCATCCAGATCGACCACATCATACAGGAAGTTAAAAATAAACAGCCAGTAAGCGCAGGTCCCGATCCCTACGATGATGATATAGGCGATTGCCATGGGAAGCGTCCGGATCCCGATGAATTTGGCCAGGACCATTACAATCCCCGTTCCTGCCATGCATGCCACATATACATTTCTCTTGTCGTGACGCATCACCAGCTTTGTGATAAATGGAATCAGGCAGATCGAGCATGCGGACTGGATCGCATATAATATGGAAGCGCTGGATTCTGAAATTCCCATCACGTAAGAGGTATAATATAACATATCCGAGTTAAACAATGTCATATACACATTGCAGAAAAGCGCGGACAGGATCACCATTACATATGCCCTTGTTTTCATCAGGCTGCCGATTCCGTTCAGTGTCCCGCGGATGGTAAATTTTTCCGCCGACATCTGTTCGTCGATCGGCTCGTGCCCTTTCGTTGCTCTCCACATCACTCCGACAGATACAAGGACGATCAAACCAGCCGCGACCGCTGCCGTTCCCCACGCCCGGGCATCTGTCCACCCGGCTTTCGTCAGCCTTCCTACCAGAAATGTGGGAACACTGGTTCCGCAAAAGATTCCGATGAATCCCATTGCCTCACGGAAGCCCGCGATCTTCGCGCGTTCGTCATCATCATTTGTGATGACCGATCCCAAAGAATAATACGGGATATTAAATGCCGTATAAGAGGTCCAGAAGATCAGCACGACGATCAGATAATAAATATTTTTCTGTGCCTGCGGAAAATCCACCTTCGTAAACAGGAAGATAATGGACACCACCATTGGAATCAATGACATTCCGATAAATGGCCTTCTCTTTCCTTTCTTACTTTTTGACAGATCCACCATAACCCCAAGGATCGGATCCGTTACCGCGTCCCACGCTATTGCAATCGAAGAAATGGTTCCGGCTATAGCGGGACTGATCCCTGCAATTGTGGTCAGGTAAAATGACAAAAATGATATAACAATATTATAAGCTGTAGAATCTCCGATGGATCCTATCGTGTACCCCAGCTTCAAGCCCAGCGGCACTATTTTTTTCTCTTTTACAGACATCTTTCTTTTACTCCTTTACTCCGTGTTTTTTCTGAATATTCAGGACTCCCCAATCTCCGATCTTTCGGAATCCCAAATCGCAGAACAAATTCTGCTCCTGCGGACATTCACTGAATACTGCCGGGATCCGGCCGCTCTCCAGTGCTCTTTTCGCTGCTGCCGATACGATCTCATGGCCGATTCCCTGATGCTGATACGGCTGTTTGACCGACACGCCTCCGATCATGCACGACCATGGCGTGGCTGCGGCAGTATTTGCATGAGCAATGATTTCTTTTTTTTCCTCATAATATAGATGCTCCCCTTCCTGATTTTTGATACGGTTTCGGATCATTTCTTTTTCTCCGTAAAGACTCTGAAATCCCGGAACTGTCATCAGAAAGCGATGCACCTTGTCCGCCTCTTTCTCCTCTGCCGTATACACCGTTTTTCCGCCGAGATCCAATTTTCTCTGGTCATTTAGAATATACAGCGATTTCATGATCGGTTTCTCTTTCGTTTCCTGACAGCATTTTGAAAATCGCCCCGTAAGCTCCGCTTTTCCCATCACTGTGCTGATCTGCTCCCGGCACAACTCCCAGATCTCCCGGCAAGCCTTCTCTCCCGGATCCCCCGCAAGGATCAGCTGGGTATAATATTTTAAAAATACCGATTTGATCCTTCCGTCCTCCTTTTCTGCATAAATCTGCTGAAAGGGTTTATCAAATCCATAATAGTACAGATCTGCCAGGATAAATGTGTGATAATACAGATCGTGCTTCAAAAAGGAAATCAGTGTTTCTTCTTCCTCTTCCCTGCATTTCTCAATGCTTTCCGTCATTTCCCTCTCCCTTCTTGTTGAACTTGTTTTAACTTATCCCTAACTTGTTCATATTGTAGCACACCCTATTCCTTTCGTCAATCACAATCTTTGTTATTTATACATTTTGTAAGTATTCACCAAATCCTGTATTTTATTTTTGTTTAAGTAGTACAAATATTGAAAATACAATAAAACTATGGTAAAATATATCTTGTTTAACAAGCTGGATAAGTTTAAGAGGTGAAAAAAATGGGGAAAGTATTGACCGGAAGTTTACCCGCTTATATCGAGGTTTACAATTCTTTATATTCCGATATTGTGAATAACGTTTATTTAGAAGGGGATCAGCTCCCCAGTGAAAATGCGCTTTCAGAAAAATACGGAGTCAGCAGAAACACGCTCCGGCAGGCTCTTGCCATTCTCTGCGAAGACGGATTGGTCATCAAAAGTCAGGGAAAAGGTACCACCATTGCCAGACGGGAAGACTCCAGAATGAGCGGGCAGATCGTCAATCCTATGACCAACATGTGCAAAAGCTCCATTGACGATGTCGAACTG
Organism: uncultured Lachnospiraceae bacterium; assembly: GCA_949893755.1. Classification (GTDB taxonomy): domain Bacteria; phylum Bacillota; class Clostridia; order Lachnospirales; family Lachnospiraceae; genus Schaedlerella. The sequence continues at coordinate 54,018 of CATLCV010000007.1, forward strand.
CACTATAATTATGCTCCGCCGACCGATATCGCACGCGCGAAGCTCGGCCTGAGCAAAAGTGAAATCGTACTTGCAGGTACGAATATTTATAAATCCGATCATGTTGTTGTCGGCTATTCCTTTACGCAGATCCCGGCTTCGGCATTTGAAGCGCTGGACGTGGATATTTCAGATTCTTCTATATTAGAAGAACTGATCGAGCATAAAATATTCGACGCCTCCTCCAAAGGAAATCTGACTGTCCAGCTGGTTTTTTCTAACGAAGAGGAATCTCAGATCCTGAAAATTCCGGAAAAAACTCCTTTGCTGCTGTCGGAACTGATCTTGTTCAACCATGCCCACCAGGCGTTCTCCCGCTGTAAGTTTTATATGCTGCCTGAATATTATAAAATGAATTTCGAGATCTAACCTTTTATGTGCTTTGCACGGTTGAATTTATGCTGAAAAAAAATGCTTTTTACGCAGGAGATTCCACTTTTAAATATCCCATAACAGTCTATCTTCCGATAGCCTTCTTCCCATTTCAGCTTGTAATAGCAATGTTAACAGACCGCAGTATGCACATTTTATGAAATATGCATGTCGTTTTGTGAAATATAGAGTTTTAGCATCGGCTATATGGTATATTGGATTTATAAAAAAGGAAGGGGAAATGAAAAAATGGATCGAAAAGCATCCGGATCTGTGGGAGTTTATCTTGTTTAATTTTGACTTGTCTATTTCTCCGTTTGCACAGATCAAAAACCCTTAACTGAAATACAACAGTTGCATTACAGATTAAATCGTATATAATGTGATTGAAACCATACCTCTCCAGACATCTCTTTTTAAAGAAAGGTATATTCTTATGAAAGCAAACAGCATTTTTAATGCGATCAGACATGGGATCCTGATCTGCAATGCGGAGAGCCATATTGTATTTTTTAATCGTGTTTACGGGGAATTTATCGGCCACAGCCTTCAAGATGTAAGATATCTGCCGATCACGGATATCCGCCCCGGTTCCCGTGTTCCGGAGGTTCTAAAATTCCGCCGTCCCATAGAGAACACACTGAGAAATGAAAACGGGCAGGAGTATTTTGCCAGCATTTACCCTCTTATCGAAAATGACACTGTGCAGGGGACCATTTCTCTGGTTACGACCATCGGGCAGATCGAGGAGCATGTCTCAAATGATACCCGTACCTTGTATGAACGGACCTGTGAGTTTGAAAGACAGGAGATCCTGCGCACCGTGGCTTTGTACGGCAATACTCTGGAGGGCAAGAAGAAAGCGGCAAAAGCCCTTGGGATTTCGCTGGCGTCTCTTTACAATAAACTGAAAATCGAATCCTGACCGTATCATTCTAAATTTTTAGAATATTCTTGTACTTTCCTTCCAATTTTCTATAATAGCAATCAAGTAATTGCTCAGCACAGGATAGCATATTTACTGCGGTACTGAGCAAATACGCAGTCAGAAATGAAAAAGGAGGAGTTACATGAAAACAATACGCATCGGAAGCGGCGCCGGTTATGCCGGGGACCGTATCGAGCCGGCTGTCGAGCTGATGGAAAAAGGTAATCTGGATTATATCATATTTGAGTGCCTTGCGGAGCGCACCGTGGCTCTCGGCCAGAAGGACAAACAATCCAACCCGGCATTGGGCTACAATCAAAGACTGCGGGAACGTATGGAAAAAATCCTGCCCCTTGCGCAGAAGAATCACATTCGAGTGGTCACCAACATGGGGGCTGCTAACCCGGAGGCTGCGGCAAAGGAGGTCTGTGCCCTGGCAGGAGAGCTTGGTATCAGCGGACTGAAAATTGCCTGTGTGACCGGAGATGACATTACAGGCCGCCTGGAGCAGTACGGCGAAAATGAAATTCTCGAAAATGGGAAGAAATTAAAAGAGCTTGCACAGTCTCTGATCTCCGCCAATGCCTATATGGGCGCGGAGGGCATTATAGAGGCGCTGGATGAAGATGCGGATATCGTGATCACGGGACGTGTATCGGATCCGGCCCTGACCATCGGCCCCCTGGTGCATGAATTCGGCTGGTCCCTGGACGCCTGTCCGGATCAGATGGGGCAGGCCGTTCTTGCGGGACATCTGCTGGAATGTGCCGGCCAGGTTACCGGAGGATACTATGCCGATCCGGGATACAAAGAAGTGCCGGATCTTGACCGGCTGGGATTCCCGCTGCTGGAGATATCTGAGGACGGAAGCTTTATCGTGACCAAGGTGGAAGACTCCGGCGGCCTGGTCTGCGTGGATACCTGCAAGGAGCAGACAATCTATGAGATCCATGATCCGAAAGCGTACATGACGCCCGATGCCATCGCGGATTTTTCACAGGTCCACTACGAACAGATTGGCAGGAACCGTGTCCGGGCAACGGGCGCCACGACCCATGGGAAACCGGAAACATTGAAGGTGACGATCGGTTATCAGGACTGCTTTATCGGAGAAGGCGCCATATCCTACGGCGGCAGAAACTGCCTGGAACGCGCCAAAATGGCCGGAAGGATTGTCCAAAGCCGCTTCCGGCAGATGAGGCTTGATATAGACGAACTACGGATTGACTACATCGGCTATAATTCGCTGTATCTGTCCTCCATTTCGGACCGGCTCATGCAGAACGAGCCGCCGGAAATCCGGCTCCATGTCAGCGCCAGAACGCGGGATGAGGCAGCCGCGCGTGCCGTAGCAGATGAGGTAGAAACTTTGTATACAAACGGTCCGGCAGGCGGAGGCGGCGCACGGAAATATGTAGAAGAAGTCTTTTCCGTGTGCTCCATATTCATTCCGAGAAAGGACGTCCGTGCGGATGTAAAATACATGGTAACAGGAGGAAATGCTTTATGAAATTGAGAGAGATCGCACATTCACGCACCGGCGACAAGGGAGAAATTTCCAATATCTCCCTGATTCCCTATGATGAAAAGGATTATGGACTCTTAAAAGAAAAAGTAACACCGGAAAAAGTCAAGTCCTATTTTTCAGAAATCTGCCACGGCGAAGTAGTCCGTTATGAACTGGACGGCCTGAAGGCTCTGAACTTTGTGCTGGATAAGACGCTTGGCGGCGGCGTGACCCGTTCGCTTGCCATTGACAGACATGGAAAAGCGCTTGGGACGGCGCTGCTTGAAATGGAAATATAGCTGCAAAAGCGCAAAGCTAAGGAACTGTCCCTAAATAACTTACAACTTTGACTCGTCTAAAACTTCATATACTGCGTTGTCGTCAATCGACGTACCCCGGTACGCCTCATTCCTCCGCCTTGCATATGAAGTTTTATCCTGAGTCATAGTTGCATGTTATTTTGTGACAGTTCCTAAGAAAGGATACTCCTATGGACAATTTGATGCAAATGCGTATAAAAACACGAAAAGAAGAGTATGAAACCTGCGGCTTTCCCAAAACGGTTTCTGAATTTACCGCGGAAGACCAGATGCTTCCCATGCGGGACGGTGTAAAGCTGCGGACCGTGATTTACAGACCTGCCGGTTTGGAGCGCTGTCCCGTACTTTTCCGCCGCACCTGCTACCCTGCAGACAAGGAATTGATCAGGGTAGACGCAGAGAACTGCTCCCTCAGGGGGTATGCGTTTGTCTACCAATTCTGCCGGGGAACGGGCGGTTCCCAGGGGGACTGGATTCCCAATATCCATGAACGGAATGACGGGATTGACACGGTGAACTGGCTCTATGCACAGCCCTGGTGCTGCGGGATCGGCTACTGGGGGCTTTCCTACGCCGCCCTGACGGGATGGGCTTTTGCGGACGCAGTGAAAGGGAAGGTAGACTCCATGTTTCTGCTTCACTATGGCACAGACCGCTTTGTGTCTGCCTACCACAAGGGACTGTTCCACCATGACGTGCTTACCGCCTGGTCCATGCAGAATGCGGGCCGGCCGATATCCGCGGGCTATGAGGAATCCTGCCGGTATCTTCCCCACCTTGAAGTGGATGAAGCGCTCTGGGGCGGAAAGCTCCCATGGTATCGGGAGTATGTTTCCAACGAATACCTGGAAGACCCGTACTGGCAGCAGGAATGGTGGAAACAGCTCCGGGAAATCCCATCCAAAGTAGAGATTCCCCTTTACATTGTAAGCGGATGGTATGACCATCACCACGAAAGCACAATGGAGCCGCTTAAATCCCTCGGCGAAGGAAGTGAGCTGGCTGGAGATCGGAGGCTGGAATCATGGACTCCAGCCCGTGCTGCAGGATAAAAACGTGGAACACATCGAAAATATGGAAGCCGTCAAAGCGTTGACATGGTTTGAAATGACATTGAAAAAGAAGCAGGAACCCGCACCGAAGATCCGATATTATGTCCCGGGGAAGGATTGCTGGATGGAGACGGATTCCTGGGAGAATATTCCCCGTAAGAGCGAGATATTGTATCTGGATGCTGCCGCACACGGAAAAGCTGCCGATGACAGCCCTTACATATGCCGGGCCTTTTCACTTTGCGCATCCGTTCCGGGGGCAGGCTCCTGCGGCTATACCTATGACCCGGATGATCCGGTGCCCACCAACGGGGGCGACTGCACTCTGGCAAGCTGGTCTAAGACCGGAAGTCTTTTGCAGGAGAAGCCGGGCTGGCGCGGGGATGTCATCTCATTTTTGTCCGAGCCTCTGGAAACGGACTGGATCATCAACGGACAGATTGAAGTGGAATTGTGGGTCAAAACGGACTGCGAGAATACGGCCTTTTTTGCCAGTATTGATGAGATGACCCCGGAAGGAAAATCCTATCATATCCGGACCTCCGCCGCAACCATCCGTCATGAGCTGCCCAGGAACATGCGGTATGTGCCCGGGACACCTGTAAAGGTCACAGCGGATATGAGTGATGTCTGCTATGCGGTTTCTGCGGGTTCACGTATCCGTATTGATGTTACCTCTTCGGATTTCCCGCAGTATCATGCCCACAGCAACCAGCCGGGAGACTGGGCACTGGCCGCGGAAAATCGGATTGCACATCAGATCATCCTGACAGGAGGGGAATATCCGAGCTGTGTGCGGATCCCCTGCCAGAATAGATCAGGGAAATTCTAAGGAACTTTTCCTAAGTTCCAGGTGGAAATTTTTCTGAACAATATTGACAATGAGGTATATTTCGGTTAATATTAACATAAAATAAATCAGTGATATCACTGATCGGGCTGGTCGAAAGACCCTGGTCCACCGAACGGCGGGGAATTTCCCCGCTATTTTTGTTAGAAAAATCCAGGAGGAATGAAGGAGATAATCTATGGCTGAAAAAAAGTTTTAAGTGTTTTTATAGATGAATCGGGCGATTTTGGGCCATATGATTTTCATGCGCCATTTTATCTGGTTGCAATGGTCTTACATAATCAGAATGTTGACATTAGCAAAAATATTAATGATTTGGAGAATCATTTGACAAACATTGGATATAAACAGCATGCCATTCATACGGGACCGTTGATCCGCAGGGAATCCGTCTATGCCAATGACCTTATGGAAGAACGAAAAAGGCTTTTTAATGCATTATTTAATTTTACCCGTAAATTAGATTTTCATTATGTTTGTGCCACACTTTATGCCCATGTAGAGTTCCGAAAAGTGAAGCCTGTGGATTATAAGTTGTTTCAATAGGAAAGCATTCCACATTCAGTTCCCGCAGACGAGCGGCCAGTTCCACGCCGTTTTCCCGTGCCAGCACAATATCCAGCAGAAGCAGCCGGAGGGCCGAAGGCTGTTTCTGCAGAGACGTAAGCAGCGGTTTCGGCGCGGAAAAGCTGGTGATGGAAAAGTCAATATCCCGCCGGAAACGGCGGGCCTCCAGAATGCGACAGAGCATGGTCTCATTTTCCTGAGCTGTCAATGGTTCGTCCTCGCATATCGCAATACGGTACATGGGGCAGTTCCCTCGCTGTGTTAGTGTCTTAATCATTGATTTTTTCTGAATTATGCTGTCCCCCCCAGAATGCCTGCCTTTTGACAACTTCCTTTTTTAATCTTCATAGTGCCCTTTGCAGGATAATATTTCAAGTATGCCGTTATTGATACGATAGATCAGTCTGTTGCTATCGTCAATGCGTCTACTCCAATATCCTGATAAGTTCCCTCTTAATGACTCCGGCTTTCCTATTCCGTCAAAATACCCTCGCTCAATATCTCTCAAGAGTGCATTTATCCGTCTTAAGGTCTTTTTATCCTGCGTCTGCCAGTAAAGGTACTCTTCCCATGCTTCATCAAACCATATCTTTTTCATTCGTCATTCCTCGATTAGTTCATGCTCTGTTCCCTCGCCAGCGTTAAGAGCAGTAATGCCACGTTCCAGCTTTGCTAAATAGTCAGCATTTCTCTTTGCTTTCTGTAAGGCGTTATATTCCGCTTCATTTATCATATAAATATTTTCGTTTCGCGGTCTTGAGATAACAACGGTTTCACCCATACTTATTTTATTACACCATTCCCTGAAGTGATCTCTAACATCCACCGATTTTACTGCTAACATGGTCTATGCCCCCTTTTTTAACGTACGTTTTAATGTATTTAATTCTGTACTTTTATTATATTCGGAGTATGCCCAAGTGTCAATGTAAATAAAAAGGAAAGAAGCGGCGCAAAAGCTGGATAAAACAGAATAAAGGAGCGTGACTGGCTCTTTTTCATGTAAACAGCAAGCTCTGCTGTTCATATTCCTGTTCCCGGCAAAGCTCCGGCGGAGTTTTGTGAAGCGCATATTCCGTAAACTTATCCTCGTAAACCCAGTCCTCCGCTTCCCTCGCCTCCAGAACCAGCGGCATCCGGTCATGGATTGGACGCACAGAAGCGTTGGCCTGTGTCGTAAGGATCATAAAACGATCCTCATCCCGGAACCTGTTATAAAAGCCCGCCATATACAGAACCGAGCTGTCTTTCCTGAAAAATGCCACTTTATTTTTATCAGGATCCCACTCATAAAAATGTGCTGCCGGAATCACGCAGCGCCTGTGCAGCACACTTTCCCGGAACATCCTCCGTTCCAGCGCCGTCTCTGCCCTGGCATTGATCAGCAGCCCCTTCTTCTGGTACTGCGGGAATCCCCATTGCATTTCTTCCAGTTCAAATACGGACGGATCACCGGCTGCAAAATCCGACTCCGGCAAATGCCCCTGCCCGCTATGACGAGTCAGAATACCGGCAGCCTGGGAAGGATAGATAACGCCTGTACGCATTTTCTGTATCTGCAGATCTACGCCCCGTATCACACGTTCTATTTCTCTGGCTGTTTCCTCGTCTACATAAAATCTTCCGCACATCCTTTTGCTTTCCTTTCCTTCACAGATTCAGAACTTTTTCTTTATTTCTTGAGAGTAAAAAGTTCTCTGTAAAAAAAATAACCCTTCCGTATGGATTTGTGGTATCTTTAAGTTGCTACACTTAAGAAAGATACAAACCACCAGAAGAGTTATTCCATGTATGAGTTTACCATACTTTTCGGTGGTTTACCATACGATTATGCTAAATTTTATTGATAAAGTCCTATGCCATTTTGAATCTTGTTTTTCCCGGATGTTTGACAGTTCCATATGATAAAAATACCTCTCAGGCCCCATAAAGCCTGTATTTTTTTGTCAAATTTTTTGTTTTATTTTATGGTAATTTATAGCAATATGTGATATAATGCTATATAGGAGGGTATCAGAATGAAAGTAACAACATCGAAATCTAAAAATGCAGAATCATTT